>JBKCVY010000001.1:0-5665 GCA_046317475.1 Cyanobacteriota bacterium
CGGGCGGGCGGGAGCCCGGGAGGGCCCGCCGACAAGCCCGGGCAGGTGCTGGTCGGGGGGTTCCAGGGGGAGCGGTGCCCCGTCCAGCCGACCGGTGGCGGCCTCCTCGCGACGGCAATCGGCGAGGGCGCCGTTGAGATCGGGGAAGATCAGGGCCTGTTCCAGGACGCTGGCGCCATGGACGGCCATTTGACGGGCCTCCGCGCCGAAGGCATCGCAGCGCGGGGCCACCAGCCGCAGCTGGGTGATGGCGAAATTGGCGCACAGACGCGCGACGCTCCCCACATTGCGAGGCCCAAGGGGCTCCACAAGCACCAAATGGAGTCTCAAGGCAGGCTGTGCAGGAAAGCCAACAGGTCCGCCATGGTTTGGGGATCAGGCTGGAAGCGGGGCATCGGTGGGGTGCGACCGCTCACCACCTGTTGAATCAACTGGCGGTCGTTCTTGCGGTGGCCCACGCCGTGGAGATTGGGACCCACCAGACCCTGGGCGGCGAGCCCATGGCAGCCGGCGCAGTTGAGACGAAAGAGCCGACCGCCGTTGCCCGCGTCACCCCGGATTTGAAGGGTGGCGCTGGTGTAGGGATCGGTGCGCAAGCCGGGGAGAAGCACCACCAGGCTGAACAGCAGCACGGCGCATCCGGCCACCAGGGCCAGCAGGGTGAGGAGGCGCCGACCCCGGGGGGGCGGATCCCCAAGGGGACGGTGCTGGGACGCGGGGAAACCCACAGCCGGCTGGGCTTGGGCGGAGGGAGAAGCCGCGAGGGGGGAAGGGCCTGTCACAGAACGAGAAACGGACGCCAGGGGGTGTTGGGCCGTGAGAGAATGGGCCGAGTGCCATGTGGTGATTCTCAGTGATCGAACCCCTCCTTTGCGGCATCGTGCTGGGATTGATTCCCGTGACGCTTGTCGGATTGTTCGTCGCCGCCTGGAACCAGTACCGCCGGGGCAATGCCCTGGGCTGAGGGATGGGTGGCGAGGGGGACCTTGGTCCGGTTTCGCCACCACCCCTTCGATGGCTTCCAACTAGAACGGGCTGGCTTGGGCACGGCAATGTCCTTGACCGGACCAGAATGTCCTTGCCGGACCAAAATGTCCTTGCCGGACCAGATTGATATTTTGCGGATGTGAGCGGTGAATTCTTTCAAGGAAAGCTCAGGAAAGCCGGCCAGTCACTTTTGTCGGCTTTTCTCGGTAGACATTGGGATTTTCAGGAACCAACCCGTGGGACCTCGGGGATGTGCCGAGTTTCTCTGCGTTGATGCTTTTCGGTGAGGTCCGCTCCCTCGCGCGGCTGACAGCATCGAGCACCGCCTGAGGCGACTTCCACACCCATGCTCGAGATCCCTCCCCTCCCTCCCCTGTCTGTCGGGAGGGTCGGCGAGATCCGGGAGGCAGGCAGACCGGGCTGGCGAGGCTGACGTGAGGGGGATGGATCCCTTGGGGCCTTGGAGCGGCTCTGGCCCGCAACGGTCCCGATGCGTCTTGTCGAGCGGGAGCGTGAAGATGCGAAATCTGCATGGATGGCCACCGGGCAACCGGCAAGTTGTGCATGAACCGCCGCATAACGCATTCATGCCCTTTTTGGGCCAGGCTGCCTCCGGCAACGCCCAAAGTCCCCTAATATTTATTTAAAAAATTATTCGCCCGTGACTGGATCGTCCAACGCATTCGAAGCCCCTTTTTTGATTGAAGTCTTCGCGGCTACATCCTTTTCCATCCGATGAGCTTCTATGGCATGGGCGCGTTTGTCAAATCGCGCTGGCTTGAATCCGCGGCTTGGCGATGAGCAGTCATTGGAATGTATTGGTCAAAACGTTCCAATCTAACGCGGCATTTCATTGTGCCTTTTCTCCTTGTCTTGCGTTCACCTGTCCCTCGGATGCGGGGCTTGCCCCATGCCTCCGCTGTTGGTTGCCCCTCCCTTTCCGGAGCACTGAAGATTCTTCCGGTCATTGAACGGTGGAACACACTTCCTCTCCCCCTTCAGCCCTGAGCCATCCCCTGTTGACGCGGCTGGATCCCTCCGCCAACCCAGGCGTTTGCGCACAAATTCTGGGGAATGCGCTTCCTCTCCGTCACCTGGAAGCGCTCACCCCCGCCGCAAGGTGGTGGCATCGCGACGGGTGCCTCTGCCTGAGCCGGTTAAGGGTCGCGGCCAGTGTGGGTTCGCCTGTGCAGTGGGACTGCAATGGCCATCCCCTCCATTGGTTGACGCTTGTCCATGACGGCCATGCCACCGTCAAGCAAGGCCCCCAGATCCATTCCTTGGGGGCAGGAGAGGGGGTGATCGTCACCGGTCAGCCCTGGACCCTTCAGGGGCAGGAGAGCAGCATCACCAGTATTGGATTTGACCCGCTACTGGTGATCGCGGCCGCCCGGGCCATGGCGCCATTGCAATGGCTCCCCCCGCCGCCGTCAGAAACGCCGTTGCGCCGGGTCGTGTCCTTGCCCACCCGAGCGGATGGCACCTGTGCCGCCTTGGTGCGTGCCCTTGAGTTGACCTTGCCGACAGCCCATGAACTCGCCCAGCTCGGTGATGGATGTCTGGAACGGTTTCTGATTGTGTCGCAAATGTATCGCCTGCTTGCCGCCATTGTCTTTGCGGACCTGCGCACGGAGCCCCATCTTGAGGACGACAGTTCCGACAACGGCGATAGGCGTCTGGATCGTGTCCTTGATTACATCTCCCTCCACTTGCATGAACCCCTGCCCCTGAGCGTGCTCGAAGCTCAGAGCAACTATTCGCGTCGCTCCCTCCATTACGCCTTCCAGAAACGCTTTGGTTGCAGCCCCATGCGCTGGATTCGCCAGCAACGCATGGACTTGGCCCTCGATCGCTTGCGCCATCCCCGACCGGGGGATTCCGTGGCGGTGGTGGCCAGCGAATTTGGTTATCGCTCGCCAAGTCGGTTCCGAGTCGATTTTGAGCGCACCTATGGCTGCAAGCCGTCTGCCGTGATGCGTGGATTGGACCCCCGCATCGGTTCAAGCGGCGCCGACGCCATGGACCCATGAGGGAATGGGCGATCCGACAACATCCTCTCCGCGACGCCCATCAGGCCTCCAGGCGCAGCAACACCACCGCGCTGCCCCCATGGGCCCGTCGGTCCCGCTCCCTCCAGCCGTTTGGCACTGCGGGCTGGGCCCAACGGTCGCATTCCAGGACCAACGTGCCCTCTGGCGCCAGCCAGCCACCCCGGGCCGTCTCTAGGGCCAGGGCTTCATGCAGGTGGGCCGACCAGGGGGGATCGGCGTAAATCAGGTCAAAGACGCCTCGACCACTGGCCAATGCCCCCCGGCGGAGAAAACGCAGGGCGTCCACCACCACCACCTCCGCCCGCGCGGGATCCGCTCCAAGCGGCAGGCCCGCAGCCACCGCTTCCAGATTGGCCCGCGCCACCGCCGCCACGTTTCGATCTCTCTCCACCACGACCGCCTCGGCCGCTCCCCGCCGCAGCGCCTCACAGGCCATCACCCCACTGCCACCACAGAGCTCCAGCCAGCGACAGCCCCCCAGTTCCGCCGCCAGCATGTTCATGACGGCCGCGCGCATGCGCCCGGTGGTGGGACGGGCCACCTCCCCTTTGGGACTGCGCAGCCGCTGGCCCCCGCTTAGCCGCAACACCATCGTTCGCCTCCCTGTCTCGCCTGACCCATGGTGGCTTCAACCTCCCCCATGGCCTTCCACCCAGGTCAGCCAGCGGCGAAGCATCGCCTCCCCAGCCCCGCTGGATTTCTCCGGATGGAACTGGCACGCGCCCACCACCCCCTGCCACACCGCCGCCGTCACGGAGCCCTCCCCCCAGGCCACCCGCGCCGTGACGCAAGTGGGATCCGTCGGCTCGGCCGCAAAGGAGTGCACGAAATACACCCAAGCCCCAGGGGCCGTCGCGGGAAGCAACGGCGAGGGGGTGGCGGGCAGCAGGGGCGCCCAGCCCATGTGGGGAATGGGATGGTCTGGCCAGGGGGGGAGCGGCTCCACCCGACCGGCCAGCAGGCCCAACCCCTCCCCCTTCCCTTCGGCGCTGCTCTCAAACAACAGTTGCAGACCCAGGCAGATGCCCAAGAGGGGGCGCCCCATGGCGCAGGAGCGCCGCAGGGGTTCCACCAAACCCGCGGCGGCCAGCCGTTCCATGGCGGGATCAAAGGCCCCCACTCCGGGCAACACCAGGGCCGTGCAGGACTCCATGGCTGCAGCTCCTTGAACGGAAACCACTTCCGACCCCAGGCGCTCAAAGGCGCGTCGCACGGAATGGAGATTCCCCATCCCATAATCCACCAAGCCCAGACGTGTCATCGTCCCCTCACATCGGCGTGCAGAGTCGCTCGCCCGGGTGGTTCAACGCGGGGGCGGTGGGCAATTCCAGGGCGTTGAGATGGTCAAGAAATTGATAGAGGCGGCCCACCCGGCGCTTATCAAATCGCAAGCGCAGACAGGGCCGCAAAATGCCGTTGTCGTCCACGCTTTCTCCAGCGGCAAAGGCGCCATCTTCAAGCAGGTCGCCAAAGCTTTGGTTGAGTTCTGGCAGCCGCTCGGCGGGAATCGGGGCATTCAGCAGCAGCTCCACCCGGTCCTGTTGCAGTCGGGCACTGTGATAGACGCGGTAAAAGTGACAGATGCGGGCCACCGCCTCGGCCGCGCAGCGGGCCTCCCCCACCAGGGCCCGATCCTCCGGCAAAATCAGTCCCCGGCTGGCAAGCACTTCAGTGACGTTCGCCTGCCACATCGACCAAAAATCATCCCCTTCTGGTGCCAACACCACCAGGGGGATAGGGGAAGTGCGGCCCGTCTGAATCAGGGTGAGGGATTCAAACAATTCATCCAGGGTGCCGAATCCACCTGGCAATACCACCAGGGCGTCGCTTTCCCGCAGGAAAAACAACTTACGGGTGAAGAAATAGCGGAAATACAGCAGGCGGCCGGAGCTGGCGCTCACGTAGGGGTTGGGATGCTGCTCATAGGGCAGGTCCACGTTCAACCCGATGCTGTGCGCCGTGCCTGCACCACTGTTGGCCGCCTCCATCACACCGCCACCAGCTCCCGTCATCACATCGAACCCCGCCTCCACCGCCAGACGAGCCACCTCCTCCGCCAGCGCATAGGACGGATCGTGGGGTTGGATCCGCGCGGAGCCGAACACACTGATCTTTCGAGATCCCCGGCTGGGGCGAAACACCTGCAGCGCCTCGCTGATGTCCGCTAAACAACCGCTGATCAGGCGCCACACCTCCTCCTCTTCCTTCTCCGAGCGGGACACCTCCAACAGGGAGAGGATGGCCCGCTCAATCAGACGCCGTTGGGGATGGCCATTCAACTCCTCGGCCAGGACCTCCAGGGGGCCGCGACCGCGGGCGGGAAAGGAAAGGGAGCAGGCCGTGCTGGACAGGGGATCGGAAGGCAAGGGGACCAGTACCCGACTTGGCGGGATGGGCTCAGGCCGGAAGGGCAGGGGGGTGGCTTAGAGGTGCTTGCTGATGGTGCCGCTGAGGGTGTTTTTCGGCACAGCTCCCACTACGGTGTCGACTTTCTCTCCGCCTTTGAAAATCATCAGGGTGGGAATACTGCGAATGCCGTATTGACTGGCCACGGTGGGATTTTCATCCGTGTTCAGCTTGTAGACCTTGATTTGACCTTCGAAGTCTTTGGCGATCTCATCCACGAT
>JBKCVY010000002.1:0-6435 GCA_046317475.1 Cyanobacteriota bacterium
GCCATACGCTGCACCAGATGGAGAGGGAGCTGCGCAATCGCCTCTACTTCCTGGACTGGGCGCCCATGATCTTCACCTCCGCCCTGTCGGGCCAGCGGGTGCAGGGCATCTTCCCCTTGGCCGCGGCGGCGGTGGAACAGCACCGTCGGCGGGTGAGCACCTCGGTGGTGAACGAGGTGCTCCAGGAGGCCTTGCGGTGGCGCTCTCCTCCGGCCACCCGCGGTGGACGGCAGGGGCGGCTGTACTACGGCACCCAGGTGGCGTCCAAGCCCCCCAGCTTCACCCTCTTCGTGAACGATCCCAAGCTCTTTGGCGACACCTACCGCCGCTACGTGGAGCGGCACATCCGGGAGGGCCTGGGGTTTGAGGGCACCCCCATCCGCCTCTTTTGGCGCGGCAAGCAACAACGGGACGCGGAACGGGATCAGGCGCGCCATGGAGTGGAACGGCGCTGATGGACTGGCTGCGCCAGATCCCCATCGGCCAGTATGTGGACACCTCCGGGGGGGAGGGGGAGGGCTGGCTCCATCGCCTCGATCCCCGCCTCAAGCTCGCTTGGACCCTGGCGTTTTTGGTGACGCCCGTGATGGCCGGTCCCCGCTGGCGCCTCTCGCTGGTGGGGCTGCTCCTGCTTGTGACCCTGGTCAGCGGGGTGCCGGCGCGGATCTGGCGCCGATCCGTTCCCTCCCTCTTGGCCCTGGCGGCCTTGGTGGGCCTGCTTTCCCTGGTCTTGCCAGCGTCCCCAGCCCCCAGCTCCGACCTGCAGCGTCCCCCCAACGAACTGCTCCTTGCGCCGGCGGCCGGCGCCGCCCCGCCGGAGCGTTCCGGGCTGCCCTGGGAGTTCGCCCGCTGGGGGCCCTGGTCCCTCGGGCCCCTCAGCGCGGGGCCCGTCGTGATCACCCGCCAATCGGCGGAACTGGGGATCAATGCCGCCACCCTTCTGTTCACCGTGATTCACAGCGCCAACCTGTTGCTCTTGACCACCCCCCCCGAAGCCCTGGTGTGGGCCATCCACTGGTGGCTGCGGCCCCTCGCCTGGCTTGGCGTGCCCATGGAGCGCCTGGGCTTCACCTTGCTGCTGGCGTTGCGCTTTCTTCCCCTTGTGCAGGAAGAGCTGCAGAACCTGCTCCGTTCCCTGGCCACCCGCGCCGTCAATGTGAAGGCCCTGGGCTGGAAGGCTGGCTTGGGTCTGGTGTTGGCGGTGGGGGAACGCTTGCTGGCTAACGTTTTGCTGCGATCTGAGCAGGGGGCGGAAGCGCTGATGGCCCGAGGGGGCCGCTGGCTGCCGCCGGATCGGCTCCATCAGCCAGCGGAGGCCGACCCCCTGCCCACCCTGTTCGGCGGCCTCGCCTTGGCGCTGCTGCTGGTGCTCCGCTGGCGTGTCGGTGCCGATTGACCAGCCGCTGCCGGGGCGGCCCCGCGGGGGACGGTGGCCTTTAATAGCCGTAGTTCGTCCTGACACGTGAGCGCAGAGCGGTATCTCAGCCATCCCACCTTTGGGATGCTCTATCGGGTCGCTCCAGCGGGGGAGAACAGGGATCTCTTCGCCACGCTCTATGCACAGCGAATTTTTTTCCTTGTCACTCTGCAAACGAAGGGAGCCACATTTGAGGTGATTCCCCTGGCGGACGCACGTCATTACGCGGAGCAAAATCTGGCCCGATCCAGACGGGAAGGCCAGGAGGAACATGCGCGCTGGCGACAGCTTTTTGATCAAACCTTCCTCTGAGGGCATGGCCATCGTTTCCCCGCTGGCCGACCGTTTGGCTGAGGTGCGGAGTTGCTTGCCGCCCCAGTGCCAATTGTTGGCCGTCAGCAAGGGGCAAAGCGTGGCGGCGATCCGGGAGGCCGTTGCCCTCGGTCAGCGCAGCTTTGGCGAAAGCCGCCTGCGGGAAGCGCAGGCGAAGCAGGAGGCGCTGGCGGACCTTCCCCCCCTCGACTGGCATTTCATCGGCCGCTTGCAGGCCAACAAGGCCCGGGGCGTCTTACGCCACTTCAGCACCATCCACTCCCTGGACAGTTGGCCGCTGGCGGAACGGCTGCGACGCATCGCCCAGGAGGAAGGCCTCTCCCCCGTCGTCTTCGCGCAGGTGAAGCTGCGGCCCGATCCCGCCAAAACTGGCTTTGATCCCCCCACCTTGCGGGAGGTGGGGCCCCAGCTGGCCAATCTCGCCCCCTTGCGCCTGCGCGGCTTAATGACCATGGCTCCCCTGGGGCTGGATGCGCCCGAGCGCCTGGCCCTGTTTCAGGATTGCGCTGCCCTTGCCCGGGAGTTGGGACTGCCGGAGCTGTCGATGGGCATGAGCGGGGACTGGCGGGAGGCCTTGGCGGCCGGAAGCACCTGGATTCGTTTGGGGTCAACCCTATTTGGCGAGCGGCCCGGGTTCGACGGTTAAGGTGGCCGGAACACCGGACGACCACACCAGGGGTGGTTGCCAGCGGGCCCGTGGGACGCTATCCAGGTGCCAAGCTCCTTTCTGAGGCTGACTCGTGTCGTTGTTTTCCCGTCTCCGTGCCGTCGTTTCTGGTGACGACTACCTTGATGGCGAGTACGACGACGAGCTGGATTACGACGCCGGCGACGCCCTCGACCAGGCCCCTGCCACCAGCCGCCCCACCACCAACCTCGCCCTGAGCACCGATTTCTCCCCCAGTGGCGATGACCCCTTCGCGGGCACCAACGTCATCGGCATGCCGGGTCTGACGACCACCGTGGCGGAGGTGCTCCTCATGGAGCCCCGCAGCTTCGATGAGATGCCCCGGGCCATTCAGGCCCTGCGGGAGCGTCGCACGGTGATTCTTAACCTCACCATGATGGAGCCCGAGCAGGCCCAGCGGGCGGTTGATTTTGTGGCGGGTGGCACCTACGCCATCGATGGCCACCAGGAGCGGGTGGGCGAAAGCATTTTCCTCTTTGCGCCGAGCTGCGTGTCAGTCACCACGGCCAGCGGTGAGGAGTCCGCCTCCCCCACCGTGTCCAGCCACCAGCGTTCCACTCCTCCCGACTCCCTGGAGGCCGCCCCTCCTCCGGCTTGGGGTCGCTCCGATTTGCTGGGTTGACCTTCCCACTCAACAGTTTGGGGGTGGTGGGCCTGGGCCAGATGGCCCAGGCGCTGTTGGAACCCTGGATCGAAGGCGGCCTCATCCCGCCTGAGGCAGTCAGGGCCGTTGTGGGAAGCGAGGCGTCGCGGCAGCGATGGGCCCACCGCACCCTCGCCGGCCACCCCCTGGCCGTCACCCTCGACCCCTCGGACGCCTGGCGCTCGTCCGTCGTGCTGTTGGCGGTGAAGCCCCAGCAGTTGGAGAGCGTGGCGGCGGCGGCCTCCCTCCCCTCTGAAGCCGCGGCAGAGCCGAGCTCACGCCTGCTGATTTCCGTGTTGGCGGGGGTTCGCTTGGAGCGGTTGCGGCGCCTCTTCCCCACCCGCATTTGTGTCCGCGCGGTGGTCAACACCCCCGCACTGGTGCGGTGTGGCTTGACGGCCCTGGCCTGGGCCCCGGAGCCCCAAGCGGAGGCGCGCCAGGGGCTGGAAGACCTCTTTGGCCGTGTGGGAGACGTTTGGACGCTGCCGGAAAACCAGCTCGACGCGTTCCTGGCGCTCACCGCCTCCGGCCCGGCCTTTGTGGCCCTGATGGCCGAAGCGCTGGCGGATGGGGCGGTGGCGGCCGGGCTGCCCCGACCCCTGGCCCAGGGGCTGGCCCTGCGTACGCTCAGCGGCACCGCGGCCCTGCTGGAGGGCAAGGACCTCCATCCCGCCCAATTGAAGGACATGGTGAGCAGCCCCGGCGGCACCACGATCGCTGGACTACGGGAGCTGGAACGTTCGGGTCTGCGGTCCGCCCTGTTGGAGGCCGTGCTGGCCGCGGCGGAACGGAGCCGGGCGCTGGCCTGAGGGTGGTAGGGGTTCGGCCCCGCGGGGCTAGGGCTCGCTGGCGGCGCCGAGGCGGGGTTCGCTGCCGTTGAGCAGGCGCCCGATGTTGGCCCGGTGGCGCCAGAGCACCAACACGGTGGTGAGCAGCGCCAGGGCCAGGTAAGCGGGGCGAAAGCCTCCGTGGCTGGGGAACCAGCCCAGCATGAGAAGGGGCAGCCCGATGGCGGCCACGATGCTGGAGAGCGAAACAATGCGACTCAGGCTGAGCACGGTGAGGAAGAGGCCAAAGCAGGCCAGGCCCACCGGCCAGGCCAGGCCGAGCAACATCCCCAGGCCCGTGGCCACGGCCTTGCCACCGCGCCAGCCCAGCCACACCGGCCAGCTGTGGCCCGCCAGCGCGGCCAGTCCCGCCGCCACCACCCAGCCATCCAGGCCGGTGCCGTTCCAGCCCGCGTCGCCCAGCACCGCCTTGGCCAGCACAACCGCTGCCGTGCCCTTGAGCACGTCGAACAGGAACACCACCAGGGCGGGCCCCTTGCCCACCACCCGGAGCACGTTGGTGGCGCCAGTGGAGCCCGAACCCTGGTCGCGAATGTCGATTCCGGCCAGCCAGCGACCCGCCAGATAGCCGCTGGGAATGGAGCCGAGCAGGTAGCCCGCGAGCAGAACGGCCAGGGGCGGCAGCATGGCGGTGGGGAGGTCAGTAAAGGTCATCTTCGGCCGCGAGTTCGATGGGGGTGCCGGCAAAGGCCAGCCAAAGGGGGAATTGAAGGATGGGGGTTTCGATGGCCCGCTCCGCGGCGTCGATGACGATGAAGGGAAGCTCGTTCCGTTCCTCCAGTCGATCGGCCCGCTCCACCAGTGCCTCCGCCCGCTCAAACAGCACGATGCCGCTGTTGGGGCCGAAATCCTCCCGGCTGAGCCCCAGGCAATCCTGGAGACCGCGCCGCCATTCCCCCAGCCGTTCCGGCTGGCTGGCCAGCACGAGCGCCTGGAAGCGGTCGCCGTAGAGGTCGCCCAGGATGGCGATGGCCGCCGCGGCGACCACCACATTGCGCAGGCGGCTGCCGCGGCTGGGCTGGGCGCCGCGCCCCCCCTGCTGGAGAAACCATTCCTCCAGCAGGCTGGCCCCCTCCGCATCGAGGGTGCGGCGCAGGCGCCAAGGATCGGCGGAAAAGTCCGGCTGGCCTTGAAAACTCCGCAACCAGTCCCGAATGATCGTCTCGTCCTGGCTGAACAGGCCCGCCGCGGCTGGCGCGGGCGGGGGCGGAGCGGCCTCTTCGGCGCGGCGCTGATCCAGGGCTGAGGGCTGGACGATCAGGGGTTGGCTCACGAGCTGGGCCTGCTCGGCCGCGGCCGCCAGATCCTGCAGGGCGCCTACCAAATAGTCCTGGAAGCCGCGCACCCGCTTGGCGATCGCCTCCGATTGGCCGCTGAAGTCGCCCCGCGGCTCCGCGTTGAGCTGGTCGCGGCGCGCCTCCAACTTCTGAATGTCCTCCCGCAGCTCCGCGCGTCGCTGGAGCAACTCCTGGAGCGCCAGGGCGAAGAACTGGTCATCCGCCCCCTGAGGCGGGGCCTCCGTGGTCGTCGGGGGCCCAGGGGGGGTGGGGTCTTCGTCGGTGGCCTGGGGGGAGGGGGGAGGGCCGCTGGGGTCGGTGCTCATGGCTGGGGAGGGACGGGGAGGGGGATCCGACGCTCCAGCTCGGCGCGCAGGACAGTGGCGTCAAACAACACCGGCAAGAGATGGGGGCTGCGTTGCTCGCGGAGATAAAACAGCACGGGCAAGGCGGGCAGGAAGAGGCGCCAGTCCAGCCAGGCGTCATAGGGGAAGCGACGAATCTCCTGGCCCGCCCGCAGCACGAGCAGGGCCTCGGCGGTGAAGCTCAGCCGCAGGATGGCGGCTTGCAGCAGAAGAAAGGCCCCGAAGACCAGCAGCGGCAGCCCCAGCCAGGGGGCTCCGCTCCAGCGCGCCTTGGCCGCCAGGGCCAGGCCCCCCAGCGCCATCACGCCCAGCGGCACCCAAAAACGTGGCGCGAGAATGGTGGCCCCATCGTCCGCGCCCTTGGCCGTGGCGGTGGCTTGGGAGTGGGCATCGGCATGGGCATCGGCCGGGGGAGAAACCGCCATGGACATCCAGGGGAAGCAAGGAGGATTCTGGCCCTGGCGTGGAGCGCTCAGTCGCCAAACAGCAGCTGGGTGAGGACCACATCCACCAGTGCCACACACACCAGGATCATCACGACGGCCCCCGTCGTGCTGGCGCCCACCTCTTTGGGGCCTCCTTTGGTGGTGAGTCCCCAGCCGCAAGCCAGCACGGCAATGATCAAACCGAACACCACGGATTTGAGCAGCATGGAGGGCACGTCATCCGGCTTCATCCAGGTGCGCACTGATGTCCAGAAGACACTGGGAGGAATGCTGTAGAGCAAGGTGCTGCTCAGCTGGCCCGACCACAGCGCCATGCCGAAGAACAGCAGGCACTGCACCGGTGACATGAGCAGCAACGCCAGCAGGCGCGGCACCACCAGGTAGTCGACCGGATCGGTGCGCAGCATGGTGATCGCGT
>JBKCVY010000003.1:0-7269 GCA_046317475.1 Cyanobacteriota bacterium
ACGCTGTTGGCCAATGCGGAGTTGGCAAGGACCATGCTCCAACCCGAAGGGCTTCTGAGCGTTTCACCCGCCGGTTGGGGACTGGCCGCGCGACATCCACCGCCATGGGGACAAGGTCGTCAATCCGGAGGCGGCCAAGCGCCGGCATGGCCTGAAGGAGATCGCGGCTGCGCACATCCGCTGGGCCCGTCGCCTGGCTGACCGCCTGTTGCGGCGAGAGGAGGGGGTGCAGCGGCCTACACCCAGGACGCGAACGCCGGCACGTCCCGCCGACGGGTCAGTGAGGCGTCGCCTGGTCCACCATCGACCAAGGGAGTTCACGTGAGAAACTTGGCAGCTCAGTCCTTTTCATGGGCTGGGGTGCTGGGGCGGAGTCGCTCCAAAGGCTGTTCCGCGCCAATGAAGTTGGCCGTCGCCAAAGGTCTTGATGCGAGACAGCGGAGCTCCGGGCCTCCACCCGCATTTAGACAGATCCCATCCATTGGCTGCTGCCCGCACTGGGGCTGTGCTGCGCTGCTGACCAACGATCCCGCTTTCCAGCTCGCCCAGGCGCCGATCGGGGTGCTGTGATTGCAACCAGAGCAGCCCTGAGCTCACTGGCCTGCCCTCTCAGCAGTCCCTGGCAATAGGCGGTGACGTGATCTGGGGCTGGGCGGCGCAACAGCGAAGGGAAGGCTGATCCCTGATGCCAACACCGGGCCGGCGGCGCTGGACGATCAGCCCGTATCCGCAACAGGTTTAGACGCATTGGCGCAGGGATCCTCCGCGCCTTCTCACCGAGACGCTCTCCCCCCATCCCCTGTCTCGTCAGCTGGCGCCCCTCCGCCCGCCGTCCCCGGAGGTGCCGCCAAGGGCTCCAGCACCCGCTCCAGCTGCACCTGGTGGGGGTAGGGAATTTCAATGGCGTGGTCGCGGAAGGCCTGCCAGATCGCCTGCTGCACCGCGCTGCTGATGGAGGTGTGATCCAGGGCGCTGGCAATCCAGAAGCGCACGGCGTATTGCACGGCCGAATCGCCGTAGCTCAGCAGGAACGCCTGCGGCGGCGGCTCCCTGAGCACGCCCCGCACCCCGGCGGCGGTGCGCTCCAACAGGGTGATCACCTCCGCTGGCGGATGGTGGTAGGCCGCCCCCACCGGCACCTGGCAGCGGCGCAGGGAATCGGTGTGGGTGTAGGTGATGGTGGCGTTGGTGAAAAAGGTTTGGTTGGGGATGAGCAGCTCGGCATTGTCGCGATCGCGCCAGAGCGTGGCGGCGCGGGGGCCCAGGCGGCGCACCTGGCAGGCCTCCCCATCAATGATCAGCACATCGCCCGGCCGCACGGAACCCTCGATGAGCAGCCACAGGCCACTGACGAAATTCGACACCACCTCCTTGATGCCAAAGCCCACACCCACGGACAGGCCACCGGCCACCGCCACCAGCGCCGTGCGATTCACCCCCAGCCGATCCAGGATCCACACGAGTCCGAGGCCCACCACGGCGTAGTGGAGGATCACGGCCATGGCCCGGCGGCTGCCGTCGCTGATTCCCAAAAACCGCTGGGCGAGCCAGGCCATCGCCGCCGTTGGCGGTTCCATGCCCATCACCAACACGTAAAGGAGCAGCAGGGCCCGCAGCAGCGAGCCCAGGTTGACGTTGCTCCCCATGGTTTGGCCCATGGGGATCAGGCCCAACACCAAGGGGTTATCGACCAGGCGCACCAGCAGCATCAGGGCCGCCACCAGATAGAGAGGACGCAGCAAGCGGGTGTTGAGCACCTGAAGGGGACGGGCCTCGATGTGGGGCTCCAGCAGGCGGCGCACCAAATCCAGGGCATGCCAGCCACCGATCAGGCCGGTGAGGATCGCCAACAGGGCAAAGGGCTGGCCCAGCAGCGCCAGCAGGGCCGCGAAAGCGGCCAACAGCAGCAGGGCCAGGCCGCGTCGCCAGGACGGGCGCGACAGCAAGGACGTCCGCCCCCCCCGCCGGGCCAAAAGCCAAACCAAGGCCAGCACCAGGGGCACGGCGATCCCTTGGATCACCACAGGCCCGCGGCCGAGCATGCCCCACCACCCCGCCATCTCCTGGAGCAGCTCCGTCATGGCCTGCTCCGGTGATCCTGGATAGCCCGCACCAGCCCGTCAACGGCGGCATCCGTGCTGAGATCGCCATAGAGATAGCGGCTCACCACCAGCCCCATGGCCTGGCCGTCCCCCTCGTCGAACAACACCATGCCCTGGCCCCGGCCCTTCGCCGCCCGCACCTGGGACTGGGCGATGACGAGGAGGCGCAACATCCCCTTGCGCCCGGCGGGCAGCCGCTGCGCGTCCAACACAGGCAACAGCCCCTCCCGATTCAGGACCAAGTTGCGCTGAGTGAGAGGTGTGATCACGAAACGGGCGAAGGCCTCCGCCACCCGCCGCTGGGCGGGGCTGGAGTTGCGGCCAAAGGCCAGGACCCGCTGCCGACTGAGGGGGCTCGGGGGACCGCCCGCCCCTCCCGGCAGGGTCGCAACGCCCAAGTTCGGCCCCAGATCCTCCCGCAATCGCACCAAATTGGTGCTGCGGCAACTGGTCCAGTCGATCCGTCCCTGGCCCAGGTCCTGGATGAGCTTCCTTTGGGAGAGCTGGAAGGTCACCTCCTGCACCGCGTCCATGCGTTTCAACCACGCCAGCCAACGGGCCAGGGCCTGCCGCCGTGGCGGGGTGGCCGGTTGGCCACTGAAAAGCTCCTCCACGGCTGGCGCCACGCCGAGGCCGCCGAAGGTCCAGGCCAAATTGAAGCCATCCAGGGGCAAGCCAACCCGCAGTCCCCCTTGGGCCAAGCGGATCAAGCCGTCCATCTCGGCGGGTGACTCGGCCAGGCGGCGCCGGTCGTAACAGGCCAGTTGCGGCAATAACAGCACCGGCAGACTGGTGATCTCGCCCGAGGGGATCTGGGCTCGACGGACTTCAGCGGGATCGAGGCGACGCAAGAAGGCCTCAGGCACCCGCACGGCGCGGGTGAGCCCGGCGGTGTGCAACTCGGCGGCGGTGCTGTTGTTGACAAGCAAGAGGTCTGGTCCGGTGCCGACCGCCGTGCGCAGCCGCAACTCGTCCAGAAGTCGGCCTTCTGAGAACAGTTGCAGCTCCACCTGCGCCCCAGGGTAGATCAGGCGGAACTCCCCCACCGTGGCGGTGAGCCGATCCTTGAGGGTTTCCGTGAGCTCGGAATCGATTGTTTCATCACTGGGAATGCCCATGGCCAGCACCACCACCCCCCGCGGCTCCGGTGGGTCGCCCCGAAGGCGCGTGGCGTCCGCCAGCCCGCAGGCCGGGAGCCCAGCGGCCAAAAGCGCCACCAGGGCTCCGGTCGCGACGCTCCGGGTTGCCGGCCTTGGCCAGGGGCTCCGGGGGCTGGCCATCGAGCCTCAACCCTCCGGATAAAGCAGGTCGTTCAATTCCTCCTCATCCACGTCGTAGACGCGGGCCAGGGTGGTTTCAATGGCGCTGGTCACCACATCGGGCAAGAAACGCATGGCATTGAAGGCGTCTTCGGCGATCTCATCGGTGAGCAGCTTCTCGCCACCGAGCTTCTCATCGTTGATCACGGCCATCACCCAACTCTGGTAGGCGGTGACAAGGTCGGCGAACTCGAGCTCCGGGTCGTTCAGATCCAGGGCCATCGGGGGGCGTCTCCGTGGTCGTTGCCTTCGCAGTCTGCCCACGGGTGGCGCCTTCCACACACCCGGACGGGCGAATGAACTTTTGCGACTGACCCTTCGTCAGCGAACCGGCACGTGGTCAGATGAAGATGGTGAATAGAACCACTTTAAATTGATGGTATGCGGCTGATACGGCGGCTGGGACAATCGATGCAGCAATTGGGACAAGTCCGAAATAAGGCCTTGCGATGAACAAGATCAGTCGGCTAGAGCGGTTTGTGTGGTGATGAGACCCAAAGACGAGGAGCCTCGAGGAGAGCCATGAACCGCATCTTCATCAGCCACAGCAGCAAAGATGCGTTACAAGCCGAACAGATTTTGGGATGGCTCAAAGCTGATCAAATCGAGGCATTCCTGGATTCAGATCTAGAATTTGGCATCAAGGCGGGTGCGGATTGGAACGAAGAACTTAGGATTCGCCTTGAAGAATGCAGCATATTAATTCCAGTTTGCAGTCGCAATTTTCGCGACTCCGACTGGTGTCGCTACGAAGTCGACGTTGCCTATCACAGAAGCATTGACATCATTCCGATTCTCATTGATGAGAGCGAACCCATCAGCATCCTCCAGCGGTTTCAAACCATTACGCTAAGCAAAGATTCCGAGGAAGCACGCCAGCGGTTACTGGCAGGAATCAAACGTATTCTTGATTCTGATGACCCGGTGCATTGGGATCCCCAACGCAGGCCCTATCCCGGTCTGGATCCCTTTCTGGAAGCCGATGAGGCCATCTTTTTTGGACGTCAGCGGGAAATCAATGAGGGCATTCAAATGTTGCGCACCCTGCGCAGGGAAAAGGAGGCCGCCTTGATGATGGTGATTGGCGCCTCAGGCAGTGGCAAATCGTCACTCGTGCGGGCTGGCATCTTGCCGCGAATAAAGCGGGATCCAGAAGAATGGATTGTGCTGGATCCCTTTCGACCTGGCCAGGAACCATTCCGTGAACTTGCCACCTGCCTTGCCAGTCTTTTCGAGTCTCTGGGCAAAACGCTCAACCGGTCGGATGTCATGGCCCAACTCCAGAGATCCCCCATTGAGACGCTCTCCGAGATGGGCACGGATCTCCGCATGTTGACGAAGAAGAAAGAGGCGACACTCCTCATTTGCATCGACCAGTTTGAAGAAGTTCTGGAAACCACCCCATCCGGAGCGGGCCCCACCACTTCCAGCCAAAGGAAAGCCTTTCTGGAGGCCCTAAAGACAGTCATTAACAGCCAAGTCTATCGTGAGAAATTGTTAATCGTCGGCACGCTGCGATCCGACTTCCTGGACGCGTTCCAATCCCAGGGGATGAAGTACAAAGAATATATTTTGCGACCACTAGAAGAGGAGAATTTTCGACAAGTCCTTGTTGAGCCGGCCCGGATCATAGGGCTCAAGATAGAACCGGAATTGGTTGACATGATGATTAACGATACCCAAACAGGGGATGCTTTGCCACTCCTGGCATTTACATTGCGGGAGCTGTGGGAAAGGAAAAGAGAGGACAAACCTGTTGGGTTGCGATCAGCAGTTCTCAAACAAAGTGATTATTTGGAAATCGGCCGTCTTGAGGGTGCCATTCAAAAACGGGCCGAGGATCTATTTCCCCAGAACTGCTCCACCTCTGCAGAAGGCAAATACAGGGATGCGTTTCTGAGGATGATTCGCAGCAATGCGGACATGGATCATTCTGGCTGGGTCAAGCAAGCGGCGACTTGGGAAGAGATGCCTCCCGAGAGCCTGGAGACCCTTGATCGTTTTGTCACGGCACGGCTGCTTGTCAAAAAAACACACGATGACAAGATATTGATTGAGCCCGCCCATGAAGCCCTATTACGGAATTGGGCTCGCCTGCGACAGTGGATCAAAGAAGAAAATGACTTTTTGCTCTGGCGTGACCGCTTTCTTTCGGACTTTCTGCAATGGCGAGATAGCACTGCTCGAAGTAAGGAGTATCTAACAGGCGCCAAGTTAATTGAAGCAGAAAGATGGAAAGACAAATTTTTATTGGCATCCCAAGAAAGGATCTTCATCGAAAAGAGCATTCAGCATCGCAAACGCAACAAGCAGCTCAAGATCAGCGCCGTCTTGACGTTGATTGCATTCCTCTTGGCATCCTTAAACCTCTGGCAAAATGCGGAAGAAGCCCAGGCGGAACAGTTGAAAATCCGCCAACTCACCACGATTAATACCGATCCCTATGAGAGCGGCATTGCGGGATTGGCGGCCATGGGCCGCTTTTTCTTGCGACCAGGATTAAATTACCAAATCGCCAGGGGGCTGGATATGGTCTTGGCAAAAAATCTAGCTAGAGCAGAAAAACTAGCGACATCTCTAAGCCGCATTGATGCCATAACTCAGCTGTCCGACAATCAGCTTGTTGCCGCTGGCATTCAAAGGTTGGAAGCCTATCTGTTGTGGATCACGATTAATGACGATGGTGTCATGTCAGAGTCCTCCAAGCCGGAAGCCTCCAAGCAAACAACAATCCGCCAATTGCTGCCCTCCAACGATGGCAAGACGATCCACAGCTTGGGATATTCAGACAGTCAGATTCTTCTCACAAGCTGGCCGAAGAAAGAGCAACGGGAAATCTTCAAATCGTTGCAGATCGATCGCCAAACACTGGCATTCATCCCAGGGCCTGATCTGATCATTGCCGCCTATGGAGAATCCGATGGAATGCTCTATCTCTGGAGCGATGGCACCGACGTTCAAAAAGTTGCAGGCGTACCACGGACCAAGGCATTCACACCACTTGCTGATGGAACCATTGTCAGTGCCCATGAAAATGGGCCACTGCGAAAATGGCAAATCATCCGTCGGGATGGCAAAATCCAGGTGAACTCTATTGGAACCCTGAATTCCTCTGAAAACAAGGCCACCATTGTCAGCCTGACATCGTTTGTCAGTAACGGCAAAACAATCATTGTTGCTGGCGGTGAGGATGGTTCCCTGCGCCTATGGCTGGATGGCAAAGAGATTCAACACATCCCACCCCAAGTCTCTGGACAAGATCAAATTCTCAGCCTGGCCGCTCTCCCTGCCGGGGATGTGGTATCAGGAGACAGTCAATCCTTGGTGCGGTGGTGGAAATGGGATCAGACGATGGGGAATGGAGGCATGCTGCGGCCCCTCACGGAGCAGCCCTTTGCGACGGGGCAGGAAGCCATTAATCGATTGACCGTGTTGGCAGGAACGAAACAAGCCAACCGTGGCGTGATCAGCACGGGCACGGATGGCTCCTTGCGCCTTCTTTCCTCACCGCCCCGAAGCTTCACCAACCCCTGGCCCCATTCCGCGGAGGCAACCAAGGCAACCTTCACAGCCCTGACCGAACTGGGCAGAGCCGATGTGGTGGCCAGTGCCCATGCAAACGGCAGCATCTGCTGGTGGAACATCCCGACCAGCTGGCAATCCCTGGACGCACCCGAGTGCAAACGGCTGCCGGACCCTTCCCGGGTCAAGGCGCTGGTGGACCTCCCCCGTGAGGGACAACTCATCTCAGCGGGTTCCAATGGGAATCAGGGCATGCTCCTGGCCTGGAGCAAAGGGCGAAAGGATAGCCTTCTCACCACAACAGGTGGGACACCCCCAGTCAGTCC
>JBKCVY010000004.1:0-4969 GCA_046317475.1 Cyanobacteriota bacterium
GTACTTGAGGCCATGGGAGGGAGATTCCTCCATCGTGCAACGCTCCCGTCTGGATCTCAACATTCAATCTTGAAAGGTGGTGTTGCTTGCCTCTGGCGGCGGTACGCACGATGGAGGCTTCGGACGGTCGGCCGAGGCGATGCAGCTGAAGCAACCGCCTTGGCGGTCTTGCCCTCACAGATGATACACAAAGCTGCATTTTTTGCTATAAAAGAGGCTATGGGATTGCTGAACCTCCTCCAACATCTGCACCGTGCCTGCCCTCGCCCACCAGTTTCGAGGCGATCGATCACGCGACCATTTGTCGTGGGAGCCACATGTTTCTTGCTAGGCTCTGAAACCTTCGTTTTGCCACCGGCCCGCGCCCAGGCACCCGCCGCCCCCTCGCCAGGGAACGGTGAACTCCCCGCCAGCGCCAAACCCTTCCCGGCCACCGAGGCGGGAATGCATGCCGCACCCATCCGACGCATCGCGGTCGATCGGGCCGGTCGCTGGGCCGTCACCGCTTCCCACGACAAGACCGCCCGGGTCTGGAACCTGGACACCGGAACGTTGGAGCGGGTGCTGCGGGTACCGGTGGGGGAGGGGCATGACGGCAAGCTTTTTGCGGCCTCCCTCAGCCCTGATGGCGCCCTGGTGGCCCTAGGGGGCTTCACCGGAAACGCCCGGGGGCAAATCAGCCTTTATCTCTTCGACCGTTCCAGCGGTCGCCTGCTCCAGCGCATCACCGGCCTGCCCAATGTGGTGAATCACCTGGCCTTTTCGGCCGATGGTCAGCTTCTCGCCGCCGCGCTCGGAGGCGACAACGGCATCCGCGTCTACGGCGCCGCGGGCCCCGGCCTCTGGGCGGAGGTGGCTGCCGATAGGGATTACGGTGATTCCAGCTACAGCGCGGAATTTGATCTCAACGGCCGCCTGTTGACCACCAGCCACGACGGGAAGGTCCGGCTTTATGCCGCCGGACAGAGGGGCCGTCTCCTCCCGCTGCTCTCCCGCACCGTCTCCGGCGGAAATAAGCCTTTCTTTGCCCGCTTCTCACCCAATGGCCGTCGGATCGCCGTTGGGTTCGACGACAGCACGGCCGTGGCGTTGCTTGATGGCGCCAGCTTGGATCCTTTGGCTGGGGTTGACACCAGCACCATGACGAATGGAAGCCTGAACAGCGTGGCTTGGAGTGCGGACGGCCGACGCCTCTTCGCTGCGGGGACCTACGACCTTGGGGATGGTAGCCGACCACTGGTGGTGTGGCCCGCCGGCGGTGGTCTACCCCAACGCCTCCCCCTGGGCATGAGCAACACCGTGATGGACCTGCAGCCCCTGGCAGATGGCCGACTCGTCTACGGCGGTGGCGGCCCAACCTGGGGCATGCTCGATCGCCAACTCCGGCGCACCCGATTATTTTTTGGCCCGCCGGTCCTTGACCTGCGCCACAATCCTGGCGGGGACATCGGACCAGGCGGCCGCCAGCTCTTCCGCCTTGCCCCCGATGGCCGCTGGATCGAGTTCCGTGCGGTGACTCGCACGGCCGCTGGCGCCCGCGGTCGGCTCGTGCGCTTTGACCTGGCCGGGCGACGCCTCCTCCTGCCTGGAGCCGCCGCCCCCAACGGACTGGCTCCCCGATCCAGCGGCCTCCCCATTGCCGGCTGGTCTGAAACCGCTGCCCCTACCCTTGCCGGCCAGCCCTTACCGTTGGAAGCGAATGAACTGTCCCTGAGCCTGGCAATCAGCGGCGATGGTAGTCATTTTGCCCTTGGCAGCGAATGGGCCATCCGCCTCTTTCGCGCCGATGGTTCGGAGCAGTGGCGTGCCTCCACCCCCAGCGTTGCCTGGCTTGTGAACCTCAGTCCGGATGGCCGATTCGTGGTGGCCGCCCTGGGCGACGGCACAATCCGCTGGTACCGGACCCGGGCGGAAGGCGCGGCATCGGCGGGCAGCCAGGCCTTGGCCCTCTATGTCCACCCCGATCTCCAGCGCTGGATCCTCTGGACTCCCGAGGGCTTTTACGACGCCTCCTCCGGAGGCGCCACCCTGCTCGGCTACCACCTCAACAACGGCCGCGACGCTGCCGGCACCTTCATCAGTTCCGCCCAGCTGCAGGAAAAGTTTTTTCGGCCCGATCTTGTGGCTAAACGGCTTGGCGGCACGTCGGAGGAGGAGGCAGCCATTGCCCTTGCGGCGGCGGAAGTGGGGGATGTGCGCACCAGCCTCAGCGCCGCCAGCCTGCCACCGGAGCTCCGCCTGCTGGGGCAGCCCAAGCTTCTGCCCGGTGGTGAAGTTGAAATTACCTACGAGCTGATTGACCAGGGTGGCGGCATCGGCGCGGTGGAGCTGCGCATTGATGGCGCAGTGATCGAAGGCCGTGCCGATCCGCCCGTTTCGGGCATCAACCGGCGCCGCCTGAGGCCTCCAGGGGGCAAGACCCGCTTACAGCTTCTGGCCCTGAGTCGCGGCGGCGTGGCCTCCGCTCCCGTAGTGTTCGATGTGGAGGGTGCTCCCAGCGCGGAGCAACCCACCCTGCACATCCTGGCCGTTGGCATTACCAACTACCGCGATGGCGCCTTGCGCCAAGGGGTGAAGTTCGCCGCCGGCGACGCCCGCGCTTTCGCCGAGACCCTCACATCGCCAGGGCGAGCCGCCACCGCCCGCGTGGCGCCGCCAGTGCTGTTGACCGATGATCAGGCCACAGGCCCGCGCATCCGCGAGGAGTTGACAGCCATGGCCAGCCGGGTCCAACCCGCCGATGTGTTTGTGCTCTACCTCGCTGGCCATGGCGTGAGCAATGACCAGGGTGAATACGTTTTCTTGCCACAGGAACTGCTCTACCAAGACAAGGCCTCCCTGCGCGGCGGGCTCGACGGCCCGAATCTCCGCGACTTGCTGAAGCGTATCCGCAGCACCAAAACCGTCGTTGTGCTCGACACCTGCAGCTCTGGCACCTTCCGCCTGGCCGGTCCACCCGGTCGATCCCTCGCTGAAAAGGGCGCAATCGATCGCCTCGCCCGCCTCACAGGCCGAGTGGTGCTCGCGGCTGCAGGTGACCAGAAGATGGCCCTGGAAAGTCCCGATAACCAGCGGGGTATTTACACCAGTGCCCTGCTGCGTGCCCTCACCGGCCAGGCCGATACCAATCGCGATGGAATGGTGGGAGTGGGTGAGGTGGCTGACTTTGTTGATGGCGAAGTGCAACGCATTACATTGAGCCTCTTCGGCTATCTCCAGACGCCGATGCGGGAGATGAGCGGCCAAACCTTTCCCCTCAGCCGCAGCGGGTCCCGATAACCAGCTCCGCGGCCGAGCGAACCTAACGGTGACAACTTGAAGGGCGAAGGCTGAAGGATCGATGAGAAAGTGGAAGCTGCTTGTTTGATTTTTCAAACTGGCAACATGCCATGAGGAAAAAATAAGAAGAAATTCGTTTCTTGAAGGCCTAAGATAATTATTTTATCCCTACAGAAAAATTGCGATTAGCAGCTCCTGTACACTGTCTGTAAAGAGTTGATGTCTTAACCAACCTTTCATACCAAATACATACGTGATTTGACAGGTGCTTCGGCAGCTCTTTCGAAACTTTTGAAATTTAATAGACTCTCCCAGCCCCAGGGGCTTAAACAAAATAAATCACAACATTCCTTGCCGCTCCAGCGGTGAAACGGTCGGTTCTTGCCCGCTTTTTTCTGGCCTGGACGTTGGAACCACTGGCTCCACTGGCAGCACAGCTTCGCCTCTCGAACTAGGCGACTTCAATTGGGCGGAGCGCATCTCGTGCGCATCGGCATGGGGAAGGGAGAGATAGAGGGGTTTGTCATGTCCATCTGCGGTGACACAGAAGTAATAGAAAATGTCTTCGGCTTGACCATGGGGATCATTATAGATGCTCTGCCAAGAGTAGCCATCGTTACTGACATTAAAAGTCTTGTTTTGACAGTTTAAACTCATCCACGTCGAGCGCACT
This sequence comes from Cyanobacteriota bacterium, assembly GCA_046317475.1. GTDB lineage: Bacteria > Cyanobacteriota > Cyanobacteriia > PCC-6307 > Cyanobiaceae > Cyanobium. The sequence goes on from JBKCVY010000004.1 coordinate 3,953, forward strand.
GCCTTGCCGTCTGGTTTAAGGGCCCGGTTGAAGAGGCCCAGGGTCGCGACATTGGCAATTGGCGAAATCAGCGGGATGCCGCGGGCGATATCCTTAGCGGTGTCGGCTCCAGGCTTGATTAAACGTTTGACGCGCACCATAATGCCCTGATTAATCTGACGAGCCGACAAGAGGTTAATCCCCAGATTCTTATAGACGAGGTTCAGATCTCCACGTGATTTGGCTTCAGTAGCTTCTTTGACCAGGGCGGGACGATCTGAAGAGGTCAAAACGTCTACGTTCTGGGCTTTTAAGCAAGGAAGCCATGCAATTAAGACACTCGACGTAAGAGTGACTGACCAAACAAGTTTCTGCAATCGTGTCAATTAAACTATATTCATTTTATGGTCTCTCGCCTTTTGTCTGGGCTGATGCATAGACACTTGGGATGCTGGGCCCAGCCTCAGCGACTGAAGTGGGCCTTGGCATCGTAGAGCGTTTCCGCACTGATCTCACCCAGACCGCGCTCGCGGGCAAACGTTTCGGTGTTGCGCCGCACCTTGCCCCGCACAAAAAATGGAATCTTGTGCAGCTCCGCCTCGCCATCGGCGGTCCACACTGGTGTGGCGGACGGTCCTGCCACCGCTGCGGGTGCCTCCGCCACGGCCACCGGCGCCTCCACTACCGCCACGGCCGTTGGGGTTGGGCCGCTGGCCATGACCGCACCCTCGTGAACCGCATCCGCCACTGGACTGACGGAAGGCGCCCCATCCCCCAGGTGACTGCGGTGGCCATCCACAAATTCAAAATCGTGCCGGAACATGCCGATCAGATGGTCCTCCAGCCCCATCATGAGCGGATGGACCCAGGCATCGAAGATCACATTGGCCCCCTCCCAGCCCATTTGGGGGGAATAGCGAGCCGGCACATCCTGCACATGCAACGGCGTGCTGATCACGGCGCAGGGAATGCCGAGCCGTTTGGCGCTGTGGCGCTCCATTTGGGTGCCCAGCACCAGTTCGGGCGCCGCCTCCGCCA
>JBKCVY010000005.1:0-1687 GCA_046317475.1 Cyanobacteriota bacterium
GCTGGAGGATTTGGCGCGGCAGGTGGAAGAGGCCGGCTTGGCCTCCCCGGCGATTGTGGTGGTGGGTGCCGTGGTGGCGCGGCGGGTTGAGGCCTGTGCTCCCCGCCCCGCCGCCGTGGTGATGCCGATTCCACTTTGAGCCCTGCGGCGGCCACTGGCTGAACCGCCTGCGGAATTCGTTGTTTTGTAACGGAGCACACCCAAGCGGCTGGGTTGCTTCGTTTCACTGGACCATTCCTCGTTGCCAACCCGGCACCGTTCTTCGCCCGGCGTTTCCGCCCTGGCCCGTTCTTCGCCCTTGTCCCAGGCTCCACCTCCCCATGACCGCCACCCTGCCGAACCGACAAACCAGTCCCCAACCGTTTCCGATGCCTGAATCCAGCGAGCGGCGCCCGATCATGCACAACCCGGCCCCAATGTTTGAACTTATTCCCTACGAAAAGTTTCGCGATACGCCTTCTGTCCGATTTTTTGATATTACTGTCCCCACTTCAAATGCCAGGGATTTAGTCGTGCACTCAGGGCCTGCCATCAGTCCACCCGACGACCCGGAGACCGGTGCCTGGCAGTTCTACCTTCACCCGCATCAGGAAGATAATTTACTTGCCATGCATGGGGGGCGTACGTTCTACCTTGTCAACCTCGGCTGGAACTATCCTTACCATATTGTCCGACTCGATTGTGGCGGTGACATCCTTCGCATTCCACCCGGCACCTTCCACCGTTCCGTGTCGGATCCTGATGGTTCACTGGTGCTCAACCAGGCTGTCCGAGAGGAGGGAGCCAGCGTGGTGCGCGAATTTCGCGTCTACAACAGCTCCCGCATTCCCCGTCTGTTTGCCGTAACCTCCAAAACCGCTCCATTGCCCAAGCTGCATGGGCTGAACTGGTAGCGGACTGAACTAGGAGCAGACTAAATCTTTGCAGCTCTGGCCTGTTAGCGCTCTGGACAAGAACCGGTCTGGTTGGGCTATGGATTGAACGCGATGATGGTCGGCTGTCTTCCCGAATCAGGGCAGGGCAGTCGGCCATTTTTCAGCCTTGTGGCTTTTGGGGGGTGGATGCTCGTCAGGCATCGACCTGCCGGGTTCCAGGGGACTGGCCATCTGGACTCCCGATCTGGATCCCCGATTGGGTTTCCAGATGACTTTCTCAGGTCTTGACTGTCCTCCAGGATTCGGAGACCCGTTGGACGAAAGGTGTGGCGTCAACGCGGTGATTCCGAACGGCGGACTCTAAAACGTTCGGAACCCCGCTCGCATCAGGCAGCTCCGGGTCTTCCAGTCACATCCTCCTGTCAGGTGAAGCCCAGGCTTTCCAGCTGTCAGGTGAAGCCCAGGCTTTCCAGCCGCAAATCCAGGGTCACCGCGTCTGGATGCTCACGCCCAGCCCAGGGGGGGGAGGAAGGGGGCTCCAAGGGATCTGAGGGTTGGATCTCGGCGGCGAGAAAGCGTTCTCCCGTTGCGGTGAGGGCAAAGGCCTCCACCCCCCCACCAGATTGACCGACCACCAGCCGCAGGGGCCAGTCGGGGGCGATGCCGGGATGGAGGCAGGGATAGAGGCGGTGGAGCCGATAACGCACGGCAAGCAGGCTGGAGGGAGCAGGATCCAGCCGGAGAGGCCTGCCCTGCTGGCGCAACCAGCAGCGTTGGCGGAAGGCGCTGTTGGCTGTCTGCTCAGAGCGCCG
>JBKCVY010000006.1:0-3754 GCA_046317475.1 Cyanobacteriota bacterium
GGACGCTTGTGGCGGTCGGTGTAGGTGGTGAGGGCCAACCCGTCAGGCACCACGGCACAGCGACGGATGTCGCCATCACGGAGGAGGAAGAGGGGCATGGGACCGCTGATCGGGAGCCCATGACGCCACGCGACGGGCTGGCTGTCCAGGGGGTGCGGCTGGTTCCGCGCGCCGTGCCCTATCGGGTAAGTGTGCGCAGCGAAGCGCCCAGCAACGCCCAATGGCGCGTGCTGCAGGCGGCGATGGCGGCCCAGCTCGGCTGGACCGCCCAGCTTTTGAGCGGCGAGTTGCCGCGTGCTCTGGAGGAGGTTTTCACCCCGCTTGCACCCCCCGATCCCCCCCGCCCGACCTCCCGGAGCAGCTGCGGCGACTCGGACCCTGCAGCTGCCCGATGCGCCCTCCGATCTGGACCATCGGCTGGCAGCCCTTTACCAGCGCCTGGTGTCTGCTCCTGCCGTGGAAGGCGAAAACGACGACGGGCTCCTGGCCTGACGTTCTCGTCTGGAGCCCATCCGTGGTGGAGGACAAGGGGGTTGGGGAAGCCGATCAGGAAAGGCACTCCCTGATTCAGCCATTAGACAAAGCTCAATGCCTCCACCTTGGATTGGCTTTCATAGAAGATGTGATCCCTTGCTATTTGCGTCGCCAACTTCACAATGTTCGCGACGCTGGATGTGGCGACAGCAGACGTGATGATGCAGTGCAAGCCACCTGATCGACATCAAGAATCCTTTCATATGGACTGCATCTGAGGATTCAATGACCAGAAGATCGATGGGATATGTGTATCTTTTTCCGGGGCTCCACCGAGGAGGCGTTGATGAAGTGTATGGCACAAAAAAGCACTTGATCCTGTTTAGAGAATCAAGTGCTCTTTGTATTAAGATGTCAAGTTCAGGAGAACGTTTTTAAGTGCCTAGAAAACTTACGTGCTTTACCGAGAGTTCCAAACACAGAGGCCACACCAAGGATAGATAGGGGGGCCGGAACTTTTTGAAGCTCGACATCTTGGAACTGGTTAACAACGTTTGCGACGGAAACCTTTGTGGAGCCAGTGTATACTAAATCCTTAAGAGTAAGCTTGAAATCTTCTTGTCCATCATCAGGGGATGTACCAGGAATGACGGACATTCCTTTAAAAGTTCCAAGCTTTACGGCATTAGCGAAAGAAGGATTGTTGGAGACATTAAAGCCATCATTAAAGTTACATTCTAAACCTCCAAACATATAGCCGACGTTTGGTACAACCGGACATGTGTTAACCGAAGCAGCTGGTACAAAACTTTCAAATTTATATTCAGAACTATCAAATTCCGCTAGGAATATAAAGCTGGTCAAGGTGCTAGGACTAGGAGTTGCCCTATATTGAGGTGCCAATGTGTAAAGATAAAGATCAATATCTAAAGGAGTATTAGGCTGAATTGTAATATCATAAATATTTTGATTTATGTAAGTTGGCAATGACGTGTCAGGCACGTGATTTGTTAACGTCGTATCATTGTCAAGTTGCTGCCCATAGGGCATAAAGTAAAAAATATTTTTATTTTGTGTATTTACAGAGGGGCCGAATGGGGGAACTTTTTGTTGGGCTGAGGCGCCAGTGGCTGTTGAGATCAAAAAGCCAGCCGAAGCCGCTACGGCAAGAGAAGACGCTGTCAGAATTTGCCTCAGCCGAGATCCTTGTCGGCTGTTCTGAATCTTAAGGTGAGACATGATTTAGAATCAAAAGAATGGACAATAAGTGGAGGTCCATCACCATTGTAAGAGTATTTGTGCAGACATGTCAAGCAGTTCTGTCGGGCTGTGTCGATATGGATATGCCAGCTTGAGAAAGTGGTCGACGCCGTGTCCAGGATCGCTGATAATTTCCATTGGTCTTCTCATTATAGCATAACTGAGCTTTGAAATTCTTGCTAGGTCAGAAGTCTTTGGCTGGTGAGGAAAGCTTCGTTGTTTGAAACCCAGGCATTGCACGTAACAGTGTTTTCAAGTAAAGGCTTAATAATACTCATGTGTGCTTTCACTTTTTCGAAAAGGCTTGATGCAGTCCGTAATGCTTGCCGGGCTGACGGCATCGCTTAAGTGGGTGGAACGACCACCAAGACACCAGCTCCAGCAATGGTTCTCGCCCTTTTTAAGCTAATTTCGCTTTAACAAGCATGGGTTCTGGGTGCTTCGATGGGGCGACTTCGGGCTGCCGCAAGTCGTATCGGCTCTACCGGTACCGTCCGTGTGCCGGTCAGACGCCAGATCCACTCCCAGAACGACAGCAAGCTGGTTGATTTCCCTTTATCTTGCTGATTCGCGAGCTTGAGACCGAAAATCTACAGTTGAAAGGGCTGGAGACACCATCAGGCGTGCTTCCCCTCACCCTCGCGATGACCATTTTTTCAAGGCCCAAACGGTTTAAGGGATGGACGGCAGGCAAGGTGGTCAGTCGTGCCGCCCCGGATCAGGGCTTGAGCTGCGAATAATGTTGAGCAATGCACTCCTCGGTCGAACGCTTGTGGCGGTCGGATGGGCAGGGTAACGGCCAGAGCCACCGACTCCGCGGCAGGCCAGCCGAGGGTGCCAGGTGGTGGATTCGCCATTCGGTTCAGCGCATGGCGGTGGCCAGGGCGGGACGGCCCTCCAGCGGTGCCGTGAGCGCCTCCCGGAGCGGGGCGCGGCCGTAATCGCGCTCCAGGAGAGCCATGACGGTGCGGCCAAAATCGCCGGGCTGGCGGGCGAAGGCCTCCAGGCAGACGCGGCCAAAGACGCGACCCATGGGCTCTGGGTTCCACAGGAGCTTGCGGGCGGTCCAGGGCATCATGCTCATCGGGTCGTAGCCCTCCTCCAGCCGGCCGGTGTCAAAGGCGTGCTGTTCCAGGTGGGTGTGGGGTTGGAGGCCGATGAAAAAGATGGCGGGTTCCACCTTGTCCGCCCCAAAGATCGCCTCCAATTCGCGGTGATAGGCCACGGTTTGGCGGATCGTTTCTGGCCGTTCATCGATCACATTGAAGGAGTAGTTGACGGAGATGTGTTCCCGGAACCCCGCCTGGGCCAGCAGACGGCAATTCTCCAACACCGTGCGCAGGTTGTAACCCATGCGCATCTTGCGCACGAGCTCCTGGGAGCCGGAGGTGATGCCGATTTCGAAGTAACTCATGCCCGTTGCCACCATCAGCTCCGCCAGCTCGGCATCCAGGTTGTCGGCTCGGATGTAGGCAGCCCAGTGAATGTCGGTCATTCCATCAGCCTGGATGGCGCGCAGCAGCACTTTGGCGTCTTCATTGTAGCGTCGGGCGGGGATGAACTGGGCATCGGTGATCCAGAAGCCCCGCACGCCCCGATCATATAATTGACGCATTTCTTTCACCACTTCCTCCACTGGATTAACCCGCACCGCCTTGCCCTCAATGACGGTGTAGACGCAATAGCAACAGTTGTGCGGACAGCCCCGCTTGGTCTGCACGCCAACGTAGAAATCACCGCCATCGAGATACCAGTCCATCTGGGGCCAGATGTACGCGATGTAGGCATAGTCGCAGGCGGTTTTTTCCAGTGGCGCCGGGGGTTCATGAATCAGGCCCGGCCGGGGCGGCTCGCCCACCACGTAGCAGCGTTGCCGCGCCAACGACTCCCCCCGCACCAGCGCCTCCAGCAGTCGTTCCCCCTCCCCCACGGACACCACGGTGCCCCGCGGCAGCCAGCGGCCGAGCTGCTCATAGAACACGCTCACCGCTCCGCCCCCGAGCACGGCCCGGGCCTGGGG
>JBKCVY010000007.1:0-6288 GCA_046317475.1 Cyanobacteriota bacterium
CTCCTCTACTTGCCATGGGAGCCCGGGGAACCGTTGGTTCCCGACGAAGCCGCCATCCCCGCCCCCGCGGGGGACGAGGGCTTGGAACCAGCCAACTTGGGCCTGCTCCTGGTGCCCGCCTTGGCGATCGATGCGCACGGCGTGCGGCTGGGAGCCGGCGGCGGCTGGTACGACCGTCTTCGCGCCAATCCGCGCTGGCGGGCCGTGCCCGCCCTGGCCGTGCTGCCGTCCCCCTGCGTGGTGCCAACCCTGCCCCGGGATCCCTGGGATGTGCCTTTCTCCGGCTGGGTGGATGAGCGGGGTCTCCACCCGCTGGCCGAGCATGTTGCAACCTCTTAACGCTTGGCCCATCGTCTCGCTCCCTTCCAATGGATTTGCCAGGATCCCAATAGTTCCTGACTCACCCTTGGCCCTCTCCCCTTCCCAGCGCCTGGTGCTTGCCCGTCCCTCCATCGGCGTGGGTTCCCAGGGCACGGCGGCGGCCAGGATCCTGGCGGCCGAATTGGAAGGTCGCGGCGGCAATGGCGAGGCCCTCTCCCTGATGGTGAGCACCATCGCCTCCATGGTGCAGGCAGGGCGCGGCACCAGCAGCCGCTGGAACGCTGGCTGAATGTCTGCCAACCTGGAGCCCAGAGTTAGTGAGGAGACCGCATCGATGGTTGCTCCAAAATCCTTGTCCAGGTTGTCCCTTCTCGCCGCTTGCTGCGCGCTCGCCGTCTTCGGAGCACCCGCGGCCCAGTCCCACGGCATCGAGAGCACCTTGGAACGCCTCGATGGCCTCACCTCCAGCAACCCCTATCAATTGGAGAGCAAATTCTCCACGGGTCTGCCCGCCAGTGACGCGGCCGTGCGCATGGTGAGTCCTGATGGGGGCACGGCCGTTGAATTGGGCCACACCAACGCGCGGGGCCAACTCAGCTTCGCCCTGCCCGCCCAGGCTAAAGCCGATTGGGAGGTGCAAGTGGACGCGGGCCCGGGCCATCGCGACTACATCGAGCTCCCTGGCGCCCCACCAGCCAAGCTGCAGGGTCGCCAGGAGTTCTCCCCGGAGCCCCCCCTGGTCCGCTCCCTTGGCGCCATGGCCCTGGTGGGCTCCATGGTGGGCCTCCTGCTCAGCCGCCGCCGCCCATGAGCGTTCCGGATTCCAGCAGCGGCAGCGCGGCCTTCGACCAAATGGTGGAACGCCTCAGCGGCACCACAGATCCGAAGCGCCGCTATGAATACGTGCTGTGGCTGGGCAAGAAGCTGGAGCCCTTCCCTGATGCCCTGCGGCAGGACACCTACAAGGTCAAAGGGTGTGCCTCCCAGGTGTATGTCGTGGGCGAGCTCCAGCAGGATCGACTGCATTGGCAAGGTGATTCCGATGCGGCCATCACCAAGGGACTTCTGGCCCTGCTCATGCGAGGCATGGAGGGCCTCACGCCGGAGCAGGCGCTGGCCCTGGATCCCGCGATCCTCGCCGCCACAGGCCTGCAGGCCAGCCTCACCCCCTCGCGGGCCAACGGCTTCCTCAACATCTTTCGCACCATGCAAGCCCAGGCCAGGCGCTTGCAAGCAGGCTGAAATCAACCGCAGCACCGCCGTTGGCGGAAGGGCGCCTTCCTAGGATCAGAGGTTTGCGGGATCGGGCCCATGGCCATCGGCATAGGCTTGCTTGGGCTGGGCACGGTGGGCGCTGGGGTGGCGGGAATCCTGGCCACACCGGAGGGGCGCCATCCCCTAGTGGCGGAGCTGGTCCTCCGACGCGTCGCCGTTCGAGATCCCAAGCGCCCCCGGGCCGTGGCGGTCGATCCCTCCCTGCTCAGCGCCGATCCGCTGGCCGTGGTGGATGACCCGGCCGTGGACATCGTGGTCGAGGTGATGGGCGGCCTAGAGCCAGCCCGCTCCCTGATCCTGCGCGCCATCGCCGCCGGCAAGCCTGTGGTGACCGCCAACAAGGCCGTCATCGCTCGCCACGGCGAGGAGATCGCCGCCGCCGCCGCCCGGGGCGGGGTGTACGTGCTGATCGAGGCTGCCGTGGGTGGTGGCATCCCGATAATCGAACCGCTCAAGCAATCCCTGGGCGGCAACCGCATTCAGCGGGTGAGCGGCATCATCAACGGCACCACCAACTACATCCTCAGTCGCATGGCCGATGAGGGTGCCGCCTACGAGGCCGTGTTGGCGGATGCCCAGCGATTGGGCTACGCCGAGGCCGATCCGGCCGCCGATGTGGAAGGCCACGACGCCGCCGACAAGATCGCCATCCTCGCCTCCTTGGCCTTTGGAGGGTCCGTGGCGCGGGCCACCATCGCCACCGAGGGCATCCACCGCCTGGAGGCCCGCGACGTGAGCTACGCCGCCCAGCTGGGTTATGTGGTGAAGCTGCTGGCCGTGGCCGAACGCATGGACGGGCTGGTGGAACCCGATGCCGTTCCCCCGGGCGCCCTGCCCCTGGACGTTCGCGTCCCTCCCACCCTGTTGCCCCGCCACCATCCCCTGTCGGGCGTGCACGGCGTCAACAACGCCATCCTCGTGGAAGGGGATCCGGTGGGGCAGGTGATGTTTTTTGGCCCCGGCGCTGGCGCTGGACCCACCGCCTCCGCCGTGGTGGCCGACATCCTGAACATTGCCGGCATCCGCCAGGTGGGGGGATCCGGGGCGGGCCTCGACCCCCTGCTGGCGGCTGGCAGCTGGCGCCGTTGCGCCCTGGTGGATGGCAACCTCAGCCGACACCGCAATTACGTGCGCCTGCGCAGCCGCGATGAGGCGGGAGTGATCGGCAAAATCGGCACCGCCTTCGGCACGGCGGGTGTGTCAATCCAATCGATCGTGCAGTACGAAGCCATCCAAGGCAGCGCCGAAATCGTGGTGATCACCCACGAGGTGGTGGAAGCGAAGTTCCGCCGCGCCCTGGCGAACATTGCCGCCCTGGCCGAAGTGGAGTCGGTGGCGGCCTGCCTGCGCACCCTCTGAGGCCAACCCTGGAGAGGCGGCGGGCGGGTGCGGATCCCCTGATCCGGGCCCGGGATGGTGCGCACCGAACCCCATGTCGGGGCTGCCGAGGCAATCCTTAAGCAAGAATCAAGAACTTCACCGACCTGTTCACCCACTCCACCCATCAACCCATGGATCTCCACCAGGGGGATTGCATCTGCCTGCCGGAAGACCTGGCAGGGGACCATGCCTCCACCAGCCAGCTCTATCAGGTGATTGGCCTGGATGCCCACTCGGACCGGTGCTGGCTGCGCCGCTGGCCCCTGGCACGCCCCGGCTCACCGGTGTTTGAACTGGCCCTCAGCGCCGTGAGCCCAGCGGCGTGCCGACACCTTCCCCGGGCCTGCTGAACGGCGACCCTCCGCTCCCCATGGGCGCACGGGCGCATGAACGCCGTCCCCTTGAATGGGGGCCCCCTCCTCACTGGTGTGATTTCCGCGGCGGTCTTCCCTCTCTCCTGGTCCGTGCGGCCTAGCCTTGCCGCGATCGGCCCGACCGCCCTGCTGCTGCTGGTCCTCTCCGCCTGCCAGAGCGCCAAGCCCCCCGGCACCCTGATCGTCGCCACCAAAAGCCGCATCGCGTCCCTCGATCCCGCCAAGGCGTTCCGCATCGGGGAGCAGCAATTGCTCAGCGCCATCGGCGATCCCCTGTATGCCATTCGCGCCGATGGCCGCCTGGAGCCGCGCCTGGCCACCGCCCTTCCCCAGCTCAGCGCGGATGGCCTGCGGGCAACCATCCGCTTGCGGCGGGGCGTGCGCTTCCACGACGGCACGCCGTTTGACGCCGCCGCGATGGTGTTTTCCCTCAACCGCTTCTTGTCGTTCGGCACCCTCAGCTACCAGCTCGGCGACCGGGTGAGCGCCGTGCGGGCCGTCGATTCCCATACGCTCGAACTGCGACTCAAGCGACCCTTTTCCCCCCTGCCGCGGCTGCTCTCCTCGATCGTGCTCACCCCGGTGTCCCCCACGGCCTACCGGGCCTACCGCGACAAGCCGCTGACAGAGCGTTTTGTGGGCACAGGTCCCTACCGCTTGGCCTTTTTTGGCGGCCAGCAGCTGCGCCTGGCTCCCTTTGCCGAGTACTGGGGGCAGCGGCCCGCCAACCGGGGCCTCATGTTGGTCAGCTACAGCAACTCCACGGCCCTCTTTGGCGCCCTGCGCGGCGGCGAGGTGGATGTGCTGCTCTCCAACAGCCTCGAGCTCGACCACCAACGCGCCCTTCACCAGCTCGCCACGGCGGGCCTCCTCAAGGAGGCCCTGGGTCCGCCGCTGGAAATCGGTTTTCTTTCCCTGCGCACCGTTGATCCACCCTTCAACGATCTCCGCGTTCGTCAGGCCCTGGCCCTCAGCATTGACCGCGATCTGATCCAGAAGCGCGTGAGCCGTGGCCTGCGGCCGACGCTGCGCTCCCTGGTGCCCCCCGTGCTCCCCGGTGCCGATTCCACCGCCTGGCCCGCCCATGACCCCGCGCGGGCCCGCGCCCTCCTCCGCACGGCGGGGTATTGCCAAGGCCGCGCCCTCACCGTGCCCCTCACCTTCCGCTCCGACATTCCCAGCGACAGGCTCTTTGCCCTCACATGGCAGGCCCAACTCGCGCGGGATCTCCCCGATTGCCTCCGCCTCGATCCGGAGGGCGTGGAATCCACCACGGCCTATTCCCAGCTCGACAAGGGGATCTTCAGCCTGGTCCTGCTGGATTGGATGGGGGACTATCCCGATGCGGAGAATTACCTCAGCCCCATGCTTGGTTGCGCCAAATCGGAAGGCAGCCGCTGCCTGGAGGGTGCCAGCGTGCTCAGCGGCAGCTTCTGGACCGCCCCTGGCCTGGAGGGCGACTTGTCGCGCAGCAGCGAAGTGACGGGGCCGGAGCGGCTGGCCCTGCTGCGGCGGGTGCAGCGCCGCTCGGGCGAAGGCGTGCCCTACGTGCCCCTGTGGGTGGTCACCCCTGTGGCCTGGGCCCAGCCGAGGGTGAACACCCCGCGCTTTGACGGGTCCGGCCGGGTGGTGCTGAGCGCCCTGCGGCTGGAGGGAGGTCAGCCATGAGCCGGCAGCGCGCCCTGTTGAGCTACGTGTCCGCCCGCCTGGCCCTGGTGCCCGTCATGTTGTGGCTGATCGCCACCCTCGTGTTCCTCTTGCTGCGCGTCGCCCCCGGCGACCCCATTGACGCCCTGCTCGGCAGCCGGGCGCCCGAGGCGGCCCGGGCCGATCTCCGGCAACAGCTCGGCCTCGACCAACCCCTCCTGTCCCAGTACGGATCCTTCCTGGCCCACCTGTCGCGGGGGGATCTGGGCACCTCCCTCAACAACCAGGAGCCCGTCACCACCATCATCGGCCGCAGCCTGCCCGCCAGCCTGGAATTGGGGATGGTGGCCCTCCTGCTGGCGGCGCTGCTGGGCCTCGCCGTGGGCTTCAGTGGCATCGCCCGCCCTGAGGGGAAGGTGGATCTGGCGGGTCGGCTCTACGGCATCAGCACATACGCCCTACCCCCCTTTTGGGCCGCGATGGTCATGCAATTGGTGTTCGCGGTGTTCCTCGGTTGGCTGCCGGTGGGTGGCCGTTTCCCTCCCACCCTGCTGCCACCCACCGGCTCGGGCTTCTACATCCTCGACAGCCTGCGGGCGGGCCACGGCGCCCAATTGCTGGGCACCCTGCGCCATCTCGTCCTCCCCGCCACCACCCTTGGCCTCCTGCTCAGCGGCATCTTCACCAATGCCCTGCGGCTCAATCTGCGCCGGGCCCTGGCCTCCGACTACGTCGAGGCGGCCCGTGGACGGGGCCTCAGCGAACGCCGTGTCGTGCTCTACCACGCCCTGCCCAATGCCCTGTTGCCGGTGCTCACCATCGCGGGCATCACCGTGGCCTCCCTCATCGGCGGGGCGCTGCTGATTGAGGTCACCTTCTCCTGGCCGGGCATTGCGTTCCGGCTGCAGGAGGCCATCGCCCAGCGCGACTATCCCGTGGTGCAGGGGATTGTGGTCGTGGTGGCCGCCCTGGTGGTGCTGATCAGCGTGGCGGTGGACGTGGTGGTGGCCCTGCTGGATCCCCGCATCCGCTTCTAAATCAGCGCGGCAGCCCGGACGCCCCCCTCCACCCCTCCGGCGCGGGCCTCAGGCGTCGCTGCCAGGCCGTGGCCGCCGGTCCATCCATCACGTAGGCGCTGACCCCATCCAGCCGCAGGCGTTGCGGAGGCATGGCCTGGGCGGGCGGCGGCTCAACCGACTCCAGAAAGGCCTCCGTCAACCGCAACAGCAACGCCTGAACCGCCAGAGGTGGTGCCCCCACCAGGTCAGCCCCCAACCGCAGCAGGGCCTCC
>JBKCVY010000008.1:0-3746 GCA_046317475.1 Cyanobacteriota bacterium
CCCCTCAGCTGATCCCAGGCTCCTTGCCCTTCACCCACAGACATCCCCATGGAGAGCTTCGCCTACATCCTGATCCTGGCCCTTGCCATTTCCACCTTGTTTTTTGCGATCGCCTTCCGGGATCCCCCCAAAATCGGTAAGTAGCCAGCTTTCATCTTCGCTGCCTCAAACCCCCTCTATTCGGGGGTTTTTTTGTGCGGTCCTTTCAAAAAAGCAGGATTTGGCTTAAATTCTTAGAAATGTGCTTCCGGGCATGCAATGCCCTTCTTGCCAACACACCGATAGTCGGGTTCTCGAGTCGCGGGCCGCCGATTCAGGCAGGAGCGTACGTCGACGGCGGGAGTGCCTGAACTGCGACTTCCGGTTCACCACCTACGAACGGGTGGAGACGGTGCCCATCACAGTGCTGAAACGCAACGGCAACCGGGAAACCTTCAACCGGTCCAAGCTCCTTCACGGCCTGCTGAGGGCCTGCGAAAAAACGGGCGTGGAACCCGCGGACCTTGAAGCGCTGGTGGATGATATGGAGCTGCTCCTCCAACAGCGCGCCAAACGGGAAGTGAACAGCAACGAAATCGGAGAACTGGTCCTGGACCACCTCAAAACCATGAGCGAGGTGGCCTATGTCCGTTTCGCGTCGGTTTATCGCCAATTTCGCAGCGTCAGTGATTTTGTCGCAACCCTTGAAGGACTGGAGGAAGCCAACCGAGACAGCCTTGGCAAGAGACTCTCCGCCGTGAACTGAGCCAGAGCAACGGCGGATGAGGGTCTACAATAAAAAATTGCGCCCTCTGTTCGCGGCGGCGGACGATGGCCCCCCTTCTGACTGCCGACGGCAGACCGCCTGACCCGTATGACCCTCTCCCCCTCCCAAGAGCTGCAAAGTCTGGAAAGCACGGAAGACGTCTTCGAAATGGACGAGCTGGCCATTCCTTCCGAAATTCCGACTGCAGACAGCTCCAGCAGCCGTGGCGCAGGCCGGGAGGTGGAAGGCGTGGGATTCACATTGGACGAATTTGCATCCCTACTTAATAAATACGATTACAATTTCAAGCCCGGAGATGTAGTCAACGGCACCGTTTTCGCCCTTGAGTCCAAAGGCGCGATGATCGATATCGGGGCCAAAACCGCGGCGTTCATGCCGCTTCAAGAACTCTCCATTAATCGTGTGGAGCATCTTTCCGATGTTTTGGAGGCGGGTGAAATCAGGGAATTTTTCATCCTCAGCGAAGAAAATGAGGATGGCCAGCTCACCCTGTCCATTCGACGCATCGAATATCAGAGAGCATGGGAGCGGGTCCGTCAGCTGCAAAAGGAGGATGCGACCATTTACAGCGAGGTGTTTGCCACCAACCGTGGGGGTGCCCTAGTCCGTGTGGAAGGTCTGCGTGGCTTCATACCCGGCAGCCATATCAGCACCCGCAAGGCGAAAGAGGAATTGGTGGCCGACTTCTTGCCATTGAAGTTTTTGGAGGTTGACGAAGAGAGGAATCGTCTGGTTCTGAGCCATCGACGGGCGCTTGTGGAAAGGAAGATGAATCGTTTGGAGGTTGGGGAAGTAGTTCTTGGCACAGTGCGGGGTATTAAGCCCTATGGCGCATTTATTGACATTGGCGGTGTGAGCGGCCTCCTTCACATCTCTGAAATCAGCCACGAACACATCGAGACACCCCATACTGTTTTAAATGTGAACGATCAAATGAAAGTAATGATTATAGATTTGGATGCGGAGCGAGGACGGATTTCTCTGTCAACCAAGGCCCTGGAGCCCGAGCCCGGTGACATGTTGACAGATCCTCAAAAGGTGTTCGACAAGGCTGAGGAGATGGCAGCCCGCTACAAGCAGATGTTGCTTGAGCAGGCGGAAGACGTCGAGCCCATCACTACCAACCCCGAATAACCCACCCGCTTTACTTTTCCCTGGATGGCCTGCCTCTTGCTGAACGGACAACCCTTGTTCTGCGCAGGCCAACCGGCAGACATTCAAGCCGTGTTGTTTGACAAAGACGGCACCATGAGCAGGAGCGAACCCCACCTCCTCGCTTTGGCTGCCGCCCGCGTCCAGCATTGCCTCAACCTGGTAGCGCCTGGGGAGAGGGAGGAGCTTTCGCAGCTGCTGCGTCGTGCCTACGGTCTGCAGCATCAGGATGATGGTCTGAATCCGGCCGGGATGACCGCCGTGGCGGCGCGCGATCAGAATTTGATGGGCACGGCGGTGGCCCTGACCCTGCTCGGCCATGGCTGGCCAGAGTCCCTTGCCCTGGCGGAGGAAACCTTTCGGCTGGCCGATCAGGATGCGGCACCGGAAGCCGCGGCGGCCCAGATCACAGAGGGGCTGGTCGATCTGTTGATCGATTTGCGGCGCCTCGGGGTGCGATGTGCCGTCATCAGCAACGATGGCCACAATGGAATCCGAGACTTTCTGGCGCACCACTCCCTCTCCGAACACATTGCCGCGATCTGGAGTGCCGACAAACTGCCACGCAAACCAGATCCGCGGGCTGTGCATCATCTCTGCGACGACCTTGGGGTTCCTCCCCATGAATGCGCCCTGATTGGCGATGCCAACAGCGATTTGCACATGGCCCGATCTGCGGGAGTCGCCCTGGCAATGGGCTACACGGGCGGCTGGCGGCAGCCCGTTGCCCTGGCGGCCCCATACCCGCAACTCCACCATTGGCGGGAGTTGTCTGTTTCAGAATCCCTGGAGCCGCCTCCTGGCGTGTCCACCGCAACCCGTGGCACCATGGCCACAACATAAACTTTTTCGGTCTTGCTGATTGGTCCATGAGCCGTTACGTCTTCACATCTGAATCCGTGACGGAGGGCCACCCGGACAAAATTTGTGATCAGGTGAGCGACGCGGTTTTGGATGCCCTGCTCAGCCAGGACCCGGCTAGTCGTGTGGCCTGCGAAACCGTGGTCAATACGGGCCTCTGCCTGATCACCGGCGAAGTGACAACGGCAGCCAGAGTTGATTTCAATAATCTGGTACGGGAGGTGATCGAAGGAATTGGCTACAAGGGCTACCGGGCAGGAGGATTCGACGCCAAAAGTTGCGCGGTGCTGATCGCCCTGGATCAGCAATCCCCCGACATCGCCCAAGGCGTTGACGAGGCTGACGACCATGCAGGTGATCCCCTCGACAAGGTGGGCGCGGGAGATCAGGGCATCATGTTTGGATTTGCCTGCAACGAAACCCCAGAACTGATGCCGCTCCCCATTAGCTTGGCGCACCGGCTGGCCAGGCGTTTGGCGGAAGTGCGCCACCTTGGGATTCTTCCCTATCTCCTCCCCGACGGCAAGACCCAAGTCAGCGTTGTTTACGAAGATGACCAACCGGTCGCTATTGACACTGTCCTGATCTCCACCCAGCACGCCCCCGAGATTGATGGGGTGAGCGAAGAAAAGGCGATGCGGGAACGAATCACTGAGGATCTTTGGATCCACGTGGTGGAACCGGCCACCGCCGACCTCTCTCTCAAGCCCGATCGTGCCTCCACCCGCTTCCTGGTTAATCCAACCGGCAAGTTTGTCGTTGGCGGCCCCCAAGGCGACGCGGGCTTAACTGGACGGAAAATCATTGTTGATACCTACGGGGGCTACGCCCGTCATGGTGGCGGAGCCTTCTCCGGCAAAGATCCCACCAAAGTGGATCGATCCGCCGCCTACGCCGCCCGCTACGTGGCAAAAGCCATTGTGGCGGCTGGCCTGGCACGTAAAGCGGAAGTGCAGTTGAGTTACGC
>JBKCVY010000009.1:0-5451 GCA_046317475.1 Cyanobacteriota bacterium
GGGCTACAGCGGCTACAAGGCCGCTGGCCAGCCTGTCACGAAGGTCTTTCCCAGCTTCGCCAACACCAGCTTCCAACCCACCACACGGCCCCATCTGGCCATCACTTTGTCGGAGTTGCGGCCCCTCATTGGCAAGAGCGACGTGGTGATTGTCGATCCGCGACCGAAGGCGTCGTTTGAGGGAACGGAGCAAACCTTCATTCGCAATGGCCACATTCCTGGGGCTCGCAACATCCCCTGGCAAACGGTGACGGAAGCCAACAATCTTGACGAGGCCTTGAAAAATCCCCACAAACTCCAACCCCTGGCCGAGTTGCGCAAGATGTTTGAAAGCCGGGGCGTCACCCCAGACAAGTTGGTGGTGGTGTCGTGCAGCACAGGTAGGGAAGCTAGCCTACAGTATGTGGTGCTCAAACATCTGCTGGGCTATCCCCGAGTTCGCCTGTATGAGGGATCCTGGACGGAATACAGCGCCACGAATCTGCCGGTGCAAACCGGTCCAGAAACACCATTGGGTGCGGCGGTTCAACAGCCACCATCCGCGCTCGTTTCGCCACTCTCAACCATCCGCCAGTAGCCCTGGAATTGAAGTGTCATTTGTGGCGGGCTCGATCCAACTTCATCAAAGACTTCATTTCCAGTAACGGCACACCGCCATCTCCCACCACCAATGGGAGATGGCCGTTCCAACGTTCCAGGGCTTGATGTTGTAGCACCTCCGGAGTCAAGGAGGCCTGCAAAAGTTCTTGGGCTTTCGCTTCACCTTCCGCCCTAAACACCCGAGCCGCCGCTTGGCGTTGGGCGGTGATCGCCTCATAGGCCGCCCGGCGTGCGTCCTGCTCCGCCACCTGCTTGGCCTCACCCGCCGCGCGAACGCGTTGGGAAAAGTCCAGTTGCGCGATGTCGCGGCCATCCAGTGCCAGGTCAAAGGGGCGAAGGCGGTCGGCCAGGACGGATTGCAAGTGTTGACGAAAGTCGTCGCGCCGCGTGATCAATTGTTCCGCGGTCAGGGTGGCGACGACGGTTTTGATGCCATCTTCCACCGCCGGCTCGATCACCTTGCTCACCATCGCCTCGAGATCACCCAGGCGCTGATACGCGAACGGCACCTGCTCAGGTGGCAGATGCCAACGGACCGCCACATCCAGGCGCACATCCTGCAGGTCACGGGTGGCGCCCTCACTCTGCTGCAGGTGGGATTGCAGTCGCACACTCAGCGGTTGAACGGACTGCAGCCCAGGAATGATGACGTGGACTCCCTCCCCCAGGGGCTCGGGTTGCACGGCACCCAGGCGCAACAGCACGCCGCGATCGCCCACGGGAACGACGACCACGAAGGTGCTCAGCAGAGCGATGGCGAGCAGGATGGCAAACAGGCGCAGGCCATCAAGAGCATTGCGAATGCGAGCGACGTCCACGGCCGTGGTCGCGGGTGTTGAGGGTGGTGAGGCCACGGTCACGTCGCGAATCCTTGAGGCATGTGGGCCAGCTTAGGGAGGGTGCCCTCTGGTATCCGCAGAGCGATCAACACGGGAAGCGCGACGCATCGATGGATGTGATCGTATGCACAACCAAAAGTATTTGATCCCGCCACGGTTTCGGCCATAGGGTTCCACAGTCCAAGGATGTCATGGGATGGAGACGTTTGTTCCCGCAGTTCTGCAGGCCAGTACCGCGTTTGTCGCCACAAACATCGATGACCTCTTCATTCTGATGCTTCTCTTTTCTCGCATACGGCCAACCTTCCGAGCCTGGCAAGTGGTGTGTGGACAGTTTGTGGGCATCGGTGCGTTGGTGGCCATCAGCCTGTTGTCCCTGCTCGGGCGCCTTGCGGTGCCCGAGAGTTGGATTGGTCTGTTGGGACTTGTCCCAATCAGCCTTGGCCTTTCCCAGTTGGCGGAGACGTTCGACGCCGGCACCGTTGATCCGGCCCCTCCGGATGATGGGAGCACCATGGCGGAAGGCGTGATCGCCGGCGTCATCGGTGTTGCCGCCCTCACCATCGCCAACGGCAGCGACAACATCAGCGTCTACATGGCCTTGCTGGCCAACGGGGATTCCTTGTCGGTGCCGGTCTTCCTGGGCACGTTCGCCCTGCTCACAGGCGCTTGGTGCCTATTGGCCTGGTGGCTCACCCGGATCTCGGCCCTGGCTCCAGTCCTGCGACGTTTCCGTCGCGATTTGGCACCGGTGCTGCTGGTGGTGATCGGCACCCTGGTGCTCCATGAGAGTCACATCCTGAGCCACCCTGCCCTGGCGATGGTGGCCCTGGCCTGTTTGGCCGTGATGGTGGTGTCGCTGATCCAGCAGTTGCGACGTCTGCTCCTGGCCCGCCGCCTGGCCGTTGTGTCACCCCCATGAGTCGCGCTCCTCCCCTGGCCAGGCCAGATCCATTTGCCCACTTCCCGTTCTTTTCTCCTCCATGCTGACCCCCCTTCCCCAGTCCCCGCGCCGCCGCCTCCTCCGCTGGGCCATGGGACTCCTGGCCGCGCTGGCGTTGGTCGTTCCCTCAGCTCCCGCCCATGCGGCGGCCCCCTCCACAGCCGCCACGGACTCCCCAGCTCCCTTGACGGAGCTGCGCAAGGAGCTCGACGCTCTGCAAGGCCAACAAGGCCTCTACACCATTCAGCAGGCCAGACGTCTCGCGGATTTGAGTCGTTTGGACACCGCGTTGGCGGACTCCACTGACCGGCCAACCGTTGAGAACGCCACCACCCACAATCTCGGAGTGTTTGTGCGCGCCAAGCGGCAGGCGGCTGACCAACCCGCTCCCTTCGCCGTGTTGGCATCTGGGGATGAAACCGACGATGATTTTGAAACCGTTGCCCTCTTCATCCCCGCCAATGTGCCGGTGCGTTGGGACGGTCGGGAACCTGACAGTGGCTCCACTCCCGCCCGGGTGGTCCGTTTGTTGCCCGGTGAGGAGCTGCGCGTCAGCGACGCGGAGGGGCCAAAGGGTGGTTATGCGTTGAGTCTCCCCGCCTTCGCCCTGGAGACGGAAGCCTCCGATTTGGCGGCGTTGCCGTCCCTCAACCAGGCCGAGCTGGATGCCCAGCCCGCGACTGCCCCCGTTGACTGACCCGACCCCTCCCACACGACGCCACCGCAATCCCAATCGCATCCGGGACCACCTCGCCAACGAGCGCACCTATCTCGCCTGGATGCGGAGTGGCATTGCCCTGCTGGGGTTTGGCGTGCTGATCGTGCGCATCCGGGTATTGCGTCCTCCCCTGGCACCCCACCCCCCCGGATTCGGCTGGAAGCTCGGACTGGCGTTCTCGATTGTGGGCCTGCTGATGGTGGGCCTCTCCAGCCTCCATTACTTCGGTGTTCGCAATGACATCGAAGACGATCAGTACGAACCCCCCGACCGCTGGGTACTGCTGTCCACCTTGGTGCTGCTCTGTCTGGGCGCCTTTGTCGTGCTTTACATCTTTCAGGTTCCTTTCGATGCCACTGCCGCTCCCCTTCTTGTCGACTAGCGCGGCCCTGCTGCCCGGCCTGTTGCTTCTGGAAACCGTGCTCTCCGCCGACAATGCTCTCGCCCTGGCCTCCCTGGTGAAGCCCATCCCCGATCCGGCGGAGCGGGAGTGGCTGTTGAATTGGGGGCTGGCCACGGCGATCGTCCTGCGGCGGCTCGCGGTGGCCGCCGCCGGGATTCTGCTCCATCAGCCCCTGGTGCGGTTGCTCGGTGGGGGTTATCTGGTGTGGCTGGCGCTGGCCCACTTTCGCCGCGAACTGCGCCGCGACGACGTGGCCTGGCCGATCGGGGCCGACCACTCCGCCGAGGGGCAACCGCTCGCCCCGCCACGCTCCTCCCGCCCGGCCATGGTGCTGGTGTTGGCCGGCACCAACCTGGCCTTCTCCCTGGACAGCATTGCCGCGGCTTTGGCCATGACGGACAACCTTCCGCTGGTCATGGGGTCTGGCACGTTGGGAGTGGTGACCCTGCGCTGGCTCACCGATTGGGTGCTGCGCTGGATGGAGCGCTGTCCCAATCTCAGCAATGCCGGTTTCCTGATGGTGCTCGCCGTTGGACTGCGTTTGGTGGTGGAGCAAGCGGCGCCCGCCTTGTCTCCACCAGAGCCATTGATGATCGGCGCCATCGTGGTCTTGCTTGGCTGGGGCCTCTGGGCGCCTCAGCCCGCTCCGACCGTTGAGGGTTCCGGCGAGAGGACCGCATCCAATTGCGGAAGGGCCAGCCAGCCCAGCTGAATCGCCAGGAGGATGGCGAGGGTGAGGAGGCTGCTCGTGAGGAATCCCCACAGCAGCTCCCGCCCGCGCCGAGGTCGGCGCTCCTCTGGCAGGAGGGCCACAGCGCCGTTTTGCATCAGCAGCACCCCCGCGATGTTGCTCAGCCAATAGCCCGCCACCAGGGCGGGAAGCAGCCAGGCCGGATTCAGCAGGCTGATCAATTTGGCGAAGCCGAGGGCCAGGGGCAAGTTGATCACCAGATCATTCCACCAGCAAAGGGGGGAGAGCAGCCAACCGGCCCCCAGGAGAGCGAAGGCTGGAAGCTTGCGCCAGGCCCCTGGGGCCGACGCCAGGCTTTTCACCTGTTGCCAGGCAAGGGGGGTTGGGGTCACGCCATTCGGGGAGGGTTTTCCAGAGTCTACCGTATTCTCCGCTACGCCGATCGGATTAGTTGTTCTTGTGAGGCCCCATCCATGACCCCCGCTCCGGCCCTGTTCGCCCTTGTCCTCGCCCTGGCCGCCCTGGTGGCCGGCGTTCGCCGCCGCCTCGCCCTGGAATGGGTGGCCTTCGCCCTGGCCCTGGCCTGTGTGCTCGCGGGTTGGCTCACGCCCATGGAGGCCCTCGCTGGCTTCTCCAATCCCGCCACCCTCACAGTGGCGGCAATGTTCGTCCTCAGCGCTGGCTTGGTGCGCACGGGAGGCCTGGCGCCGATCGAGCGGTTGTTGGGCTCCGTGGCGCTCGACAAGGGATGGCAGCGGCTGCTGTTGCTCGCGCTGGTGGTGGGACCCCTCAGCGCGATCATCAGCAACACGGCCGTGGTGGCCATGTTCATTCCCGTGGTGGAGCGCTGGAGCCGGCGCTTGGGCATCGCCCCTGCCCAACTGCTGATGCCCCTCTCCTTCTTCACCGTGCTGGCCGGCGTCGGCACCCTGCTCGGAACCTCCAGCAACCTGGTGGCCAGTGGCATCACCGAGCAACTGGGCTATGGACGCCTTGGCGTTCTCCAATTCACCCCCCTGGCCCTGGGGGTGTACGCCCCCGGGGTGGCCCTGTTGAGCTGGCTGGCACCCAAGGTGCTAAGACCCGCTGGCCCCGTTGAGGAGGCCAATCTGGAAGCGGACTATGGCCTGCGGGGCTACATCACGGAGTTGCGGGTCAGTCCCCAATCGCCGCTGGTGGGTCAAAGCCTCGACAGCTCCCCCTTCCAACACAGCTTTGATGTG
Source organism: Cyanobacteriota bacterium (assembly GCA_046317475.1). GTDB lineage: Bacteria > Cyanobacteriota > Cyanobacteriia > PCC-6307 > Cyanobiaceae > Cyanobium. The sequence continues at coordinate 5,418 of JBKCVY010000009.1, forward strand.
CGCGTGTTGGCCTTGATTCGCCGCGGCGACTGGT
>JBKCVY010000010.1:0-3381 GCA_046317475.1 Cyanobacteriota bacterium
CCCGCTGAGCAGCCTGGTGCATGGGCTGGCCGCGATGGCCAGGTTGCGGGACAACCTCAACGAGGCCTTGCCCCTTGCCATCAGCCTCGATCAAGCCGTCCTGTCCAATGTCTTCCGGGGGCATTGGCCGAGCGGACAGGACGAGGTGTGGAGCCTGGCCGAAACGCCCAGTGGCCGCCTGATCAGCGGCGGCCGGGATGGCACCCTGCGGTTCTGGAACGTCAAGAGCCAGGAGGAGGCGCTCAGCCTGCGCACAGGCCATACCGCTGGCGTGCGCGGAATCGTGGTGATCAGCGATCAGGAGTGGTGGACCGCCGGCGATGAAGCCACACTGCAACACTGGGTTGGGGGACGGAAGAAAGGCCCCGCCATCGCCACGGGCCATGGCTCCATCCAAACCTTGGCGCGCACCATGGATGGCCATTTGCTCAGCGCCGGCACTGACGGGCTCCTGCGACGCTGGGACGCAAAGAACGGCCGATCCCTTGGACCACCCCTGCAGACCGGTCACCTTGAAGTGTGGAGCCTTGCCATTCTGCCTAACGGCGACTGGGTCACGGGGGGCCGGGAAGGGGCGTTGCAGTGGTGGCACGAGGGTCAACGGCGGGGGATGCCGATCAACAGCGGGCAAGGGGCCGTCAGCGCAGTGGTGGCCTTGCCCGACAATCAACTTCTCAGTGGCGGTGATGACGGCACCATTCGCCTCTGGAGCAGGAGTGGTCAGGCGATGCGGTCGGTCAGGAGCGGCCACAGCAGCGTCGTCACACTTCTACAGACCCGTGATGGCAAGGTGTTCAGCGGCGGCAGTGAACGGCTGGGAATTGGCGATGGGAATCTGATTCGCCGCTGGGTCTTCCCCAAACGCCAGGAAATGCGGTGGATCCAACCCAATCAAAAAGAAAGCCTCAGCCTGGTGGAACTGTGCAATGGTGATTTGATCAGCGGTGGCAGCGATGGGGCACTCCATCACTGGCGAGGTAACGTGCCCCTCGGCAACCCCATCCAAACTCCCCATCGCAAGGTGTATGCGCTGGCGATGTTGCCGACAGGCGATATGGTCAGCGGCGGGGATGACGGCACCTTTCAAATCTGGCGCAATGGTCAAGCGATCACCAAGGTGCGAACTGGTCAGGGAGGTGTGTCCAGTCTGATGGCCCTGCCGGATGGTTCCCTGCTCAGTGGTGGGCGGGATGGCAGCGTCAAACACTGGTCACCGCAGGGGCGATTGCTGTCCAAAGACAACCTACGGACGGGTCATGGAGCCGTCTGGAGCCTGGGCCAGCTCCCCGGAGGAGATCTGCTGAGCGGCGGCGACGACGGAAACCTGCGGCGCTGGCGCGAGGGTCGCCCGGTGGGCAGCCCCTTGAAGACGCCCCACACGACCGTGGTCAGTCTGGTTGTGCGACGCAATGGGGACTGGGTGACGGGCGGCAGCGCGGGTGATATTCAACTTTGGCGGAATGGCAAGCCGCTCGGTGACTATTTCCAGATGCCTTCCGGCAGTGTGTGGAGCCTGGTAGAGCGCCGCAACGGATCACTGGTCAGCGCCAATGGGGACGGGACCCTGTTTAACTATCCCACCCCCGCCCAGGCCATCACGCAAGCCTGTCGCCAGTTCCGCCTGATCAACCCAGTGGGCCAAGTGGGCGATACAGCGGAACAGGAAGCCCGGCGACTATGCGCCAACGACAAGTAATTGCTGGTGAAGTGATCTGTGGAAGCCAGGCCGGGCACCGGCAGCGGGGCCACAGGACGTGCCAGGCAATACCTGAAGAATTCCAAGGAATTGGGTGATGGTTAAGGTGAGAATCTACAAGAATAAGAGGAACAAGGCTGAAGCTTCTCCATGTTCTCACAGCCGCGAATCTAGCCCATTACTGAAGGATCAAGTGTTCATGGCGGGGGCTGGTCTGGGCTGAAATGGCCTGAGGCCATCAAAACGATCATCAATGGGAACAAAATCCCTTGAGAAATGATCAGTGATTATACAAATCGAGTAGAAGCCGGTTCAATGGAGATCGAAGTCAGCCAACCCGAACGCGAACCGAACCCGACCCCAACCCGAACGCCTGCCCAGCGACCCATACTGGCGGAGATATCATTTCTCGGGAACGTTTTCTATCGATAAGCTGAATCGCCAGAGTTTACCCGTTGACGACCTCCAGCTGCCCCTGTCGCTTGAGCTTGACTCGGATGCCCTGTCTTGGTCCACAGGGGGCGCCATGGAAGCGTTTCGCTGAACTTTGATCCAGGATCCCAACAACCCGTTCGTGGGCAATCTGCCGACTTCATGGGTTGAAGATTGCTGGTTCGGAAACCCGGTAGTTCTTGCATGAGTATTCAACCAGTTTCGGCCATGGCAGGGCCGTAGCCAATAGCGCCATTGAGTTGAATGCTGAATACCACGCTGATTTGAGGGCATCATTATCGTTTGGTGCAGGGCCTACCGCTGGCGGGGTTGTTGGTGGCGGGGTTGTTGCTGGCGGGGTTTTCCTGGTCATCGGCTCCGGATTGCTCTTTCAACCGTGAGCGCCGGCCATCAGCGGCCAACCTGACCGTCGGGTTTGGTGGCGACCACGGCGAAGAAAGGATCGCCTTTGGCGCCCACCAGCCCGGCCAAGCCCGTCGCGCGGGTGGATTCAGCGAGTAGGGCAGGGGTGGGCCAGCCCTGGGCGATGAGCACCTCAGCCACGTAGGCGAGGTGCTCGCGATCGCCTCCGTCGGCCCAGATCTGCGGGGCTTTGGTGAAGAACATGCGGTTGGAGAAGGCCACGATCAGCTGCCCGCCCGGGCGGGTGACGCGCAGCAGCTCGGCCGCCACGGCTTCCGGATACTGGAGATATTGCCAACCCGCCACGATCAGGATGGCGTCCACGCTGGCGGAGTCCAGGGGCAGGCGCTGCTCCTGGTTGAGGTTTTGAACCCAGTGGCGTTGCAGGCGGGGGTTGGCGGCAAGCTCCTTTTCGTTGAGGCCGTGGCCGATGACACTGGCATAGACGACATCCTCCGGCAGATGGGACACCCAGCTCGACATCAGATCGAGCACCACCGCGTCCGCCGGGATCCGCTCACGGTAAAGCTGGGTGAGACGCTGGCGAAAGGCCGCATCAAGGTGTTGCACGAAGCGGGGTTCGGCGTAGAAGAGGGCGTCGTCGCTGGCGTCCCACTTGCGACGCTGCGCTTCTTTCAACACCTGCACCACCATGGGCCAGTCCACCAAAACACCAGGGCAGTCTGGTGGATGCCCCGCCCCAGCGTGAAACCTCAACCACGGCTTGAAGGGCCAAGGCCGACGATCTCCCAGTTGCGGCTCCGCCAGGCGCCATCGGGAGGCGCTTCCAGGCTCCTGCTGGCTCTGGCTACCCCTGCACCCATGGTGGC
>JBKCVY010000011.1:0-2192 GCA_046317475.1 Cyanobacteriota bacterium
GAAGGAAGCAACGCTTTGCGAACACCCTTCCGATTGCGACGGAGCGGCTGAAGGCGGGGTGGCGACGCATCAGCGTTGCCCCTCCGGGCGCCTCTCTGCTGTTGGTGGGTGGACATTTCTTCGTAACGCCTTAATTGGCCATCAACAAGCTAAGGAATGGTTTTTTATTCGCCAACGCCGACGAGGTTAATCGGTACATTGGCCATCTCAACCTCCGGGCGAATCTCAAGAAACAACTGGACCCAATGATGGCACAAAGCATATAAAAAGATTCAAGGTTTGCGGCCAATCCGTACTCTGGGCAGATCCTCTCTTTCACGCCTGCCATAATGACCATGTCCCCGACCAACGCCGACAAGAAGTTCAGCGCCATGGCCCAAGGACGGATGGAGCAAAAGGAGGGTTGGAGCAAAAAGCAGATGGATGCCAGCCTCGCCAAGCGGGCCCTGGGGCATGGGGGCCTGAATCAGTTCCATGCCACTGTGTTCTCGCCTGATGGCCAGCTCGCGAAGTTGCTTTTCCAGCGGCGAGGGATGGCCGATTGGAAACTTGTGTCCGTCCATCTCCCCCAGCCATGAGCGCCTCCCTCCCAGACCCCATGCCCCCCGCCGACCCGGCCACGGAGGAATGGGATGGCGCCCTGGTGATGGGGCCCCCGCGGGCGGAGCGGCGCCTGGTGTTGCTCCACGGCTGGGGCGCCGATGCCGATGATCTGTTGGACCTGGGGCCCGCGCTGCTGGGTTCGCAGGCCAACACGGTCAATGTGGTGGCCCTGCGCGCCCCCCTGGCCCACCCCGGGGGCACAGGACGCCAGTGGTACGACCTGGGGCTGCCGGGTTGGCCCCAACTGCCCCCCGCCCGCGCGGATCTGCTGGAGCGCCTGCGGCGATTGGCCCAAGGGGTGCCCCTGGAGCGCACGGTTCTGCTCGGGTTTTCCCAGGGAGCCGCCATGGCCATTGATGTGGCCACCGCTGGGGGATTGCCCCTGGCCGGCCTGATCGGCTGCAGCGGCTATCCCCACCCCGATTGGGAGCCCCAACGGCCCCTGGGCCCCATCCTGCTCACCCACGGGCGGGAGGATCCGGTAGTGCCCTACGCCGCGGGCGAGGCCTTGGAGGAGCGCCTCAGGGCCTGCGGCGCTCAAGTGAACCTGCTGCCGTTTTCAGGTGGCCACGGCATTGATCCGGCCCTGTTTGCCGCCATGGGCGACTTCCTCGCCCGGGCCTGGGGCGATTGAGGCTGGGGACAAAGGGGGCCTGGGGAGGGGGCAAGCCCGGAGCGTCGGGGGCGGCTGTCTCCGATGCCCGCCGCCGCTGGCAGCGGCGGGCGTCACCTCAAACAGCGGCCTCAAACGAAGGCGTATTCATACTCCTCCACTTCCTCCCAATCATCGGCGGCCAGAGCTTCGATGCCCTCGAAGAGCACATCTTCGCCAATGCGATCCACGATCAAACGGAGGGAAGGGAAGAGGAAATGGTTTTCCTCCGCGTATTGGGCGCTGAACAACCCCTTCTCCCCCCAAAAGAAGCGATCGGTGGTGTGCTCGTTGCGCCGCACGTTGAGAATGGCCGGTGGCTGCAGCTCAGCCTCCGCGATGAAGCGTCGGGCAGCCGTCACGGGCTTGTGGGAACCGGTCTCCAGGTTGAACGTGGGCACATGGGCCAGGACACGCTGGCCTGCGAGACGGCGACGACTGATGCGCTTGCGCTTCTTGGACATGAAAGAACACTCCTGGACCGGAGTGGAGAGAGGTAGAGGGGGGGGCGGGCTGGGCTTGTGACGGGGCGAATGGGAATTCGTTCCGCCGCTTGGCCGGGCCGCTGAAAGCGACCCACGGCCCTACGTTCTGTCGTCCGTGAAGCGATCTGGGAGGATCGCAGCCATACGCCGGGGGCGGTGGCCCACGCGGACAGCAGAGGCATGCACCTGCCTCTGCTGTAGCCTGGCTGCAAGACAAATGCAACCTTGGCCGCAACAGCTGGACGACTTCTCCCGGCTGGGGACTGGGAAGTAGTGGTCGATACACCGATCCTAAAGCTTTTTTTCGGTTTTCACCCGCTGGCCCCATCAAGATTTTTGACTCCCTCCCCAGCGCCCGGCTCCGTGACTCCGTGACGCCATTTTCAGAGCGGTTTCTCTCCCTGCTTCGCAGTCAACTGGGGCAATTTGTGGACTGCCCGGATGTGGACGTG
>JBKCVY010000012.1:0-5827 GCA_046317475.1 Cyanobacteriota bacterium
GGGCTCGATGCCCTGGCGATCCGCCACCACGCGCACCCGCTTGGTGGCGGTCACCACGCCCTTGGGATGCACCAGCAGCACGGCCCAGGTTTGGACGCCGGGGGTTTGGGGCGCCTGCGCCACTTTGAACACCCCTCCCCCCGCCAGGGCCGCCAGTGCCAGGCGGGGACTCTCCATGGCCAGCGCCTCCTGGTCGCTGATGGGCCGAATGGCTCCGGCCACCAGGGCCCCATCGAGGGGATCGTCAAAAATCACATCCACGTCGTATCGCTGGCCCGTGAGCACGGCATCCGGAATGAGCAAGCTCACGGGGGGGGAATTTTCGCCGCTGCGCAGGAAGCTCTGCTCACGCCAGATCGTTTGGCTGTTGAAGCGCTCCCCATCGGTTTGGAGGGACAGGCGTTGCTCGGCGTCCAAGCGATACAGGCTGCCGCCCTGCTCACGGGTGCCGCTCACCGTCAGGAGGACGCTGGGCTGCCCGCCGCGAAGATTAGGACCCGGTTTCAACGCCCAGCGAACATCGGGAAACTGCTCGCGCAGCCAATGGCGCTGCCGCTTCACCTGCTCCGGATTGAGACCCGGACCCTTGGCGAGCAGGGCCCCCAGGGCCGCGTCGTCGCCACTGTTGAGGGCGGCCTCCAGGGCCCGCAGTTGGTTGGCCGTGGGAATGGCCGCCCGCCCGGGGGTCGGGATGAAGGCCGGAGCCAGCACCAGAGCGCCGAGGACCAGGGCAAAAAGGCGGCGCGGGGAGGGCATCGAAGGGTGGAGGGGAAGGGGGAAGGGGGTGACACGGGCGCGACGCGACGGCGAGCCCATCGCGGTTGGCTTTTAAGTTAGGCCCGTCCGCCGCCCGTGCCAGGCTTTTCCCCATGCCAACCCTCCTGATCGCCGCCAGCGGCACGGGTGGCCACCTCTTCCCCGCCCTCGCGGTGGCGGAGGCCCTGCCGGCGTCCTGGAGCGTGCACTGGCTCGGGGTGCCCGACCGCCTGGAACAAACGCTTGTGCCCGGCGCCTACCCCTTGCACACCGTTCGCGCCGGCGGCCTGCAGGGGAAGGGTCTGAGCAAGCTGGCCAACCTGGCGCGGCTGCTGGCCTCCACCCTGCCCACCCACCGCTTGATTCGCCGCCACGGGGTGAATGTGGTGTTCAGCAAGGGCGGCTACATCGCCGCACAGGCGATTTTGGCGGCGCGATGGTGCGGCGTGCCGGTGGTGCTGCACGAGAGCAACGCGATCCCCGGCAAGGTCACCCGGTTGCTGGGGCGATGGTGCACGCGGGTGGCCCTCGGGTTGCCGGAGGCGGCCGAGCGCCTGCCGGGCTGCCACCCGTTGGTGACGGGCACACCGGTCCGCTCCGGCTTCCTGGCCCCCGCGCCCCTGCCCGAGTGGGTGCCGCGAGGATCCGGCCCCTTGCTGCTCATCATGGGCGGCAGCCAGGGGGCCCTGCGGTTGAACCGCATGGTGCGTCCCCTGATCCCCCGTCTAGCGGCGGCGGGCTGTCGGGTGGTGCACCTCACCGGCAGCCAGGATCCGGAAGCCGGCCAGCTGCGGCTGGAGGGGGTGGTGGAGCGGCCCTTCAGCGATGAGCTGCCTGGCTTGCTGCAGCACGTCGATCTGGCCATCAGTCGGGCGGGCGCTGGCAGCTTGAGCGAACTGGCCGTGAGTGGCACCCCCACCCTGCTGGTGCCCTTCCCCCAGGCCGCCGACCACCATCAGGACGCCAACGCCGCCGCCGCCGCCGCGGTGGGCGCCGCCGTGATCGTCTGGCAGCACGAGCCGGGGGAGCAGGCCCTGGAGCAGGCCGTTTGGCGCCTGTTGGGCCCCCGCTTGCGGGGCGGCGCGGGGGAGACGGATCCGTTGGTCTCCCTGCGGGCGGGGATGGGGGCGCTGGCGGTGCGGGACGCGGATCAGCGCTTGGCGGAGCTGTTGGTGGAACTGGCGTCTCCGTCGCGGCTGAACGCCACCAGGCGGGAGAACTACAACGGCGCGTGGTTGAGGCTGCGCTCCTCCGGGTGGAAGCCGGCGCTGGCCGCCGCCGCCACGATGCCCTCCTCCTTGAGCTGGTAGGCGCGGGTGGTCTTGCTGGGTCCGGGGAACAGCTGGCCGATGCCCTTCAACACGGCCAGAAGAGGGGTGTAGGGCGCGAAACTCACGATCAGCTCTCGCTCCGCCAGGGAGGCCAGGTGCCGCACCATCTCTTCGGCGGCGGCCTGGGGGTAGTGGATGAACACATCCAGGCAGATCACGGTGTCGAAGCGGCCACTGAGGCTTTCGAGATCGGAGACGGCAAAGCGCAGCTGATCATTGGCCAGCCCTTCCTCGGCCGCCCGTCGTTGGGCTTCCGTCACCATGGCCGCGGACAGGTCGGTCGCCAGAATCGAGGCGGCGCCCAACCGCGCCAGGGGAAGGCTGAGGCTGCCCACGCCACAGCCGGCGTCGCAGAAGCTGCGTGTCGCCAGGTCGCCTTGTCGCTCCAATCGGGCCAGCACGGCATCGACGGTTTTCTGATGGCCGAGTCGGATGTTCCGCTGAACCTTGTTCACTTCTGCGCTGTCGCTGTAGATGCGATTCCAGCGCTCAAAACCGGTGCTCTCGAAGTAGGCGCGCACCTCCTCTTTTTCGGCTCGCTTGGCGCAGGGGGCCGTGGCGACAGCAGCCGGCCCCTGGTCCGATGGGGCTGACGGAGGCTCGGAGGACATGGGGCGTGCGCGCGTGCGGTGGGGCGGATCTTAGGCAGGGGCCTAGGGGGCTTCAGGCCGCGGGTCGCCAGCGCAAACCATCCTCCCCATCCCGCCAGCGGAGGCAGGAGGCCAGCGACCGCTCCGCCAACAGCGAGGCCAAGGGGCGGCCATCCCCCAGCACGCGGCGGGGGTGGAGGGTGGCCGCGGCGATGGCCTGGTCCGCGGGCACGCCCCAGCGGGCCAGGCGCGTCACCCCCTCCAGCAGGGGCAGGGTGGTGCCGGCCAGGGTGCCGCTCTCCAAACGGCAACTGCCACCCTGCACCAGCAGCAGCCGGTCATCCCAGCGGTGGGCCCCCTCCCCCAGGCCATAGGGGGCGAGGGCGTCGCTCACCAGCACGGTGGTCCGGGGCGCCAGCCGCTGCAGCAACACGGCCATGCTGGGGGCCACATGGACGCCGTCGGCGATGAGGCCGAGGGCCACGCTGCCCCGCAGAACCGCGGCGGCCACCGGGCCCGGAGCGCGGTGGTGGAGGCCGCCCATGGCGTTGAAGGCATGGGTGACCATGGCCACGCCCGCTTGGAACGCCTCCCCCGCCTGCCGCTCGTCCGCCGCGCTGTGGCCCAGGCAGACGGCCACCTGGCGCGCCCGCAGTGCCCGAATGACCGCATCTGCCCCCGCCAGCTCCGGCGCCAAGGTCATCAGAGCGATGTCGCCCTCCGGCCCGCCCGTCCACCCCTCCAGCCGCTCCTCCAGGGCGGCGAGGCTGGGGGGACACAGGTGTTCCAGGGGGTGGGCGCCGCGGCGGGTCGCCTCGAGGAACGGACCCTCCAGATGGGCCCCCAGCAGCCGGCAACGCTCCGGGCGCTGGCCGGCGCGGGCCTGCCCCAGCACCGCCAGCGCCTGGCGCAAGGGCGCGACGCCACAGGTGACCAGGGTGGGGGCGATGGCCTCCACGCCATCCCTCCAAAGCTGGGCCAAAAGAGCATCCACGGTTGGCAAATCGGCCTCCGTGAGCTCCGGGAAGGCCAGGCCCAGGCCCCCATTGATCTGCAGATCCACCCCCATGGGACTGAGCCAGTCCCCACCCCAATCCTCCCCGGCGGCCGCGCTGCCGCTGTCGATGGGCTCAAGGCGGGCGATGCGACCGTCGCTATCCACCCCCACACGCCAGGACTGATCGCGACGGTGGGTGCAGGGTGTGCCCTCGGGCAGGCGAACGTTGCTCAGCCAGCGCATGGCCTCCCTCCTTCCTCTCTCCAGTCTGGGCCGTCGTCAACCGGGAACCCAAGGGGCGTTCCAGCAACCCAGGGCCGGCGACCCTCGGTAGTGGCTGAGCACGCTGACCGTGGTGGTGTCGAGCAAAAAGTGGCTGCCCGCCTGGGGGGGAAAGGCCAGCCACCGGGCGGCCAACACGCGCAGCAGGTGACCATGGGCTACCACCAGTGTGGGGCCTGGTTCCTGCCGCAAGCCGGCGATCACCCGATCGGCGCGCGCCGCCACCGCCTCGGGGGACTCTCCTTCGGGGCAGCCATCGCGAAAGACCTGCCAGCCCGGGGCACGCTCCTGGATCTGGGCGCTGGTGAGGCCCTCATAGGCCCCGTAATTCCACTCCACCAGGTCGGGCACGGGGGTCAGGCGCCCGCTGAACCCCGCCAGCTCGGCGGTGCGGCGGGCCCGTTGCAGGGGGCTGCAGAGCACCTGCGCCAGGGGCAGGGCCGCCAAAGGGGAGGCCAGCCCCCGCGCCGCCGCCTCCCCCGCGGGGGTAAGGGGAATGTCGGTGGCGCCGGTGTGGCGGCCGGAGCGGCTCCAGGCCGTTTCGCCATGGCGCACCAGCACCACATCGCCAGGTTGGAGGGTCAAGAAGGGCATGGGGGCTTCAGAAGGGAAGGGCGCGGGGCTGGACAGGGAAAGGGGCGCGGGGGGGGGCTGGTCGGCAAACGGCGTGGGGCAGGATTGTTAAAAGACTGCGAAAGCATCCCCATCAAGGGCGGAGGCGATCCCGTCGCCACCTAGCATGGAACCACTGTCATTCCTGGCAAGCAAACCGTTAATCTTTGCCCATCCAAGATAAACAAAACATGACAACAACTCAGCCCCAATCCTGGAAAGCCAAACTGGCTGATCAAATCCCCACCCAAATGGCGGAGGAGATTGACACCTTCGAAAACCAGATGGCGCTCCGTTGTCAGGGCAAAATTGAAGACAAAGTGTTTGCGGAGTTGCGCCTGCGGCGTGGCGCCTATGGCCAGCGCTACGACAATGGTTTCCGCCACGATGGCGAAAAAACACAAACCATTGATTTCCCCCATTCTGAGTTGACCAAGGGGCCAGATACCAAATGGGAAGCCCCCGGGATGCAGCGGATTAAAATTCCTTATGGCGGGCTGACTGCCGCCCAAATGGAGGTGTTGGCCGACATCGCCGAGGAATATTCCGACTCCATCCTTCACATCACAACCCGTCAAGATATCCAGCTCCACTTCCTTTCGCTGGACGACGCGCCCGACATGCACCGACGCTTGGCCGCGGTGGACATCACCGTGCGGGAAGCTTGCGGCAATTCTGTGCGCAACGTCACCGCCTGTCCACTGGCCGGTGTTTGCCGCGACGAAGCTTTTGACGTCACCGGCTACGCCAAGGAGACCGCCAACTATTTCTTGGGCCACCGGGATGTTCAGGATTTTGGACGCAAATTTAAAATTGCTTTTTCAGGCTGCGCCCAGCATGCCTGCGGCCTCACCTCCATGCACGATTTGGGCCTGATTGCCCGTAAGCGTGAGCGGGATGGCAAGGAGGAATACGGCTTTGAAATGTATGTCGGCGGTGGTTTGGGGGCCGTGCCCCACCTGGCGAAGCTTTTCGACGATTTCGTTCCTGCTGAGGAACTGCTTCCCCTTTCGCAGGCCATCGCCCGGGTTTACGCTCGGCTGGGAGAGAAGAAAAATCGCAACAAGGCCCGGATCAAGTTCCTTGTCCAAAAGCTGGGGATTGATGAATTTCGCCGCCTCGTTTTGGAGGAACGGGCCACCCTGGAAAACGATCCGGAATGGACGCAATGGTTGGCTGCCATTCCCCAGTATGGCGAGAGCGGCTTGCCCCACCCCGTTTCCGCGGGCCAAACCGTTGACTTGGGTGCGGATGCCCCC
>JBKCVY010000013.1:0-4705 GCA_046317475.1 Cyanobacteriota bacterium
CCTCGGAGCCTTTCCAACCTCTCTTTTCTTCGTTTGAGCGTTTGGGGGGAATGGGGGTCCCGAGGATCGAACTCGGCTCAGGCGAATTATGAGTTCGCTGCATTCACCAGATTGCTAGACCCCCCTTGGTGTTCCACGGCCCAACGCCGTGGCGCGACGCCCATGCGCCGCCGAATCACTAACGCGTTGACCCGCCGTTGGCAGGGTCGCTGAAGACGTCCCTGTCGCCGGTTGGGCCGCTCCCACCCCGCAGGCTGCTGGAGAAGGGTGTGGCCAAATCCGCTGTGCGGCGTGGAACGACAGGCACCTGCTGATCCAGTAAAAAGGTGGTGGTGTTCTCAATGGCGCTGCCATCCCAGATCACAGCCTGATCCGGGAAGCCGAATCCCATCAGTCGCGGTTTGTCCCGGCCGCCCCGGGCTACTCCAAAGAAGTCAGTGATTTGACTGATTATATCTACCCCCCGCGCGAAGGGGGAGCGGTAGGTGAAGTAGCGCTGCTCCACAAGATCCGTGGTGGAACCCACCACCCCGCAACGGGTGACCTCCCTTGGGCCCCGGCGCTCGCCTTGGGATTGGCCGGGGCTGATCAGGGGCGCCTCAATCGTGGTGGTGCAGCGCACCGGGCCCGTCTGCCCCCAGCCAGCCCCCGCCCCTAGGGGCAGACTCCCGACGACCGCCAGCGCCAGCAGGCCCGATGGACACCACCGTCTGGCTGGGGCGGACCCCAGGCCAGGCGAAGGGAAGGGGGAACGGAGGCGTGGCACAACCATGGCTGCTCGGAGGCGACCGTCGGTGGACTGGACGGGATATCCGCGCAGACCCTAGCCCGTACAGCAGCATTGCACCAGCTCTGGTGGACCCCGCATGCTCCCTCCCCCGCTCTCCCCCCTGCCGGAGACCCCGGAGGACCAACGCCAGCTGCTGCTCACCCTCCTGGCGGACAGGGCCTACCGCCGCGGCACGTTCACGTTGGCCTCCGGACGAACCAGTGCCCACTACGTCAACTGCAAGCCCGTCAGCCTCAGTGGCGCCGGCCTGGCGCTCCTCGGGCGCCTGCTGTTGCCCCACGTCGAGTCGGAGGCGCGGGCGGTGGCGGGCCTCACCCTGGGGGCGGATCCGTTGGTGAGCGCCGTGGCGCTCCAGGCCGCCCTGATCGGCCGGCCCCTGGACGCCCTGATCGTGCGCAAGGAGGCCAAGGGCCACGGCACCGGCGCCTGGCTCGAGGGTCCCCTCCCCGCGCCGGGCGCGCTGATCACCGTGCTCGAAGACGTGGTGACCTCCGGTGGCTCGGCCCTCAAGGCGGCGCGGTGCCTGCGGCAGGCTGGCTACGGGGTGGGTCAGGTGGTGGCCATCGTGGATCGCCGCGAGGGGGGAGAAGCGGCCCTGGCGGACGAGGGGCTTGAGCTGCGCAGTCTTTTTGGAGTGGAGCAGGTGGCGGCAGCCTGGGCGGAACGGCAACTCTCCGTGGCCCCCGCCCCATGACATCCACACCTTCCCCCTGGGACTGGACGCCGCCAGGGCCTTGCCTGCTGGAGCAGCCAGTGTCCCTGTTGCGTTTCAACGGCCCGGATGCTCTGCGGGTGCTCCACGGTCAAACCAGCCAGGACCTCCAATCCGCCCGCCCGGGAGACTGGCATTCCACCTGCTGCCTCACCCCCACCGCCCGCCCGCGGGGGCTCGCCGAGGTGCTCGTGGACGATGGCGGGGCCTGGTTGGCGTTGACCGCCGGAGATGGCGCAGCCCAGCGGCTGGCCTTTGATCGCGTGCTCGTCCCCCCCTATCACGTGGTGCTGGGTCCGTTCCGCACCGGGCGCTGGTGGCGGGGGGTGGGCCCCCCACCAGCGCCAGCGGGCACCTGGCGCCCCCTGGCCGGGGGCGGTGGCTGGTGGCTGGGTCCGGACCTGGTGGCGCTGGACGGGACGCCCCTGCCTGAGGCCCTCGCCGCCTTGCCCCGCCTCACTGCGGCGGAGGCTGAGCGGTGGCGCCTGCGGCAGGGCGAGCCCGCCTGGCCGGCGGAACTCAACGACGCGTTCAACGCCTTTGAACTGGGCCTGGCGGATCGGGTGAGCCTCAGCAAGGGCTGTTACGTGGGCCAGGAAACCCTCGCCAAGTTGGCCAGCGGCGATGGCGTGAAACAACAGCTGCGGCGCTGGTGGCAAGTGCCCGATTCGCCGCTAGCCCCCCCGCTGGAGCCTGGAGCCGCCCTTCGCACGGCCGCTGGCACCCGGGCCGGCCAGATCACCTCCCGCCTGTCCCTGGACGACCAGACCAGCGTCGGGTTGGCCATGGTGCGCCGCCAGGCGCTGGGGGAGGAGCTCCTCTGGGCCGCCGCTGGAGACGCCTGGGTGCCGGTGCGCCTCTCCCGGCCTGAGGCCTTCCAGGATCCGCCGCCGCCGCCACCTTCAGGCCTCGGGCGCCGAACCGCTGTCGCCTGAGTTGGCCAGCAACCACTGGGCCACCGCCCAGGTGGCCAGGCCGTCGTCGCGGTTGTAGCGGAAGATGCGGGCCAATTGCCGTCGGCCCCGCTCCGCCCTCAGGGCGGAGCGGCGGGGGGAGCCCGGTACATGCCAATGCCGCCACATGCGCCACCAGAGCAGGCAGCGGGCCCCCTCGGCGCCGGGTTGGCTCCACGCAAAGCCCAGCCAGCTGGCCACCGCCCTGAGGCCATAGCTGTTCACCGGCAGGCGCCAGTGCCGCCGCAAGCGTCCGTGCACATCCACCAGCCGCTGTCGCAGGGCGGCCCGATCCGCCTCCCGCATGCCCTGACGCTCCGCCAGCCGCAGCAGTTGCACCCTTTCCGTTTCGCCGTAGTGCAGCACGGGCCAGCCAGGGTGGCGCGCCAAAAGGGTGGAGAGCCGCTGCCAAAGCCGTTGCTCCCCGTGTTCCGTTAGGGACAGGAGGGGGTGGTAGCGGCCCGGGAAGGAGGCGCCGGGCAGCCCTGGGGGCCAGATCCCATCCTCTGGGCACGGCACCATCAGGAAGCCGTGCAGGAAGTTCTCGGCGGCGTCGGGATCCGACTCGATGTCGTAGATCAAGAGGCCCGGCGCGCCCCGCAGTTCCGGGAGGCCATCCCCCTCCAGCACCCGTTCCGGCCGGCCCAGGGCCTGCACGCGGGCCTGGGCCACCAGCTCGGGCACCATGTCGCGGTGCTGGTCCCCGTGCGGCGCCAGCGCGGTGGCCAGGCGCTCGGGATCCACCCACGCCAGGTCGGAGAGGCTGTGCACGCCAGCCTGCAGGAGCAGATCTCGACGCTTGCTCCCCACGCCGCTCACCTCACTGAGGTGTCCGCCGCGGCTGGCCTCCTGGTCGCAGAGGGTTTTCCATCCGCAGAGCGCGCATTTCTTGCGGTCGTTCACCAGCGGTGGTGGAGCGGTCCGCCGCAGGTCGGTGACCATGCGGGAGAGGCTTTCCCCCAGCTGCCCGTCCAGGGCATGGGAGATGGCCACCCGCTCCCGCAGCAGCCGTCCCCCCTCGCCCGCCAGCACCAGGCCTTGGGGCACGGGCGCGGCCTGCGCTTGGGCCAGCAACCGGGCCCAGAGCGCCAGCAGGAGCCGATGCTCGCGGGTGGTGCGCCTCCCCTGCCGTACCAGGACGGGGCGGTAGCCATGGTCCCCCCAGCGGCTCGGGGACTCCACCCGTTGGAGCAAGGGGGGGTGGGCCTCCAGCGCCAGGCCTTGGGGGGTTTGGCCCCGCAGCCGCACGCCGATCACCGTGGCCGCGCCCGCCTGACAGGCCTCCATGCCGTGGCCAGGACGTTCCGGCATCCACTGCAGGAAGCGCAGCTGCTGCTCATGGAGCGCCAGGGCCCGATGGGCCGTCCACCGGCGCGACGCGCTGGGCCCATGGCGATCCAGCCAGGCCCGTCGTCGACACCGCAACCAGCCGCGGAGCAGGGAATCCGTTAATCGCTCCGTGCCAGGAGCCGCGGTGGGCTCGGGGGAGGGCTGCTGCCACATGGAAAAAGCCTACCGGGCAGGTGGTCTGCCCTCAGGCCGGCACCAGGCTCGGCCCGCTGGGGCCTTCGCGCTGCTACGACCAATCCCTGCCGCTGTCTTCCGCCCCTGATGGCCTCCGCCCCCTTGCCCCTTGAGGCCAGCCCCATCGTTTTCGGCACCGATGGTTGGCGCGGCATCCTCGGGGTGGACATCACGGTGGAGCGCCTGTTGCCGGTGGCCGCAGCCGCGGCCCGGGAGCTGGAGAGCGGCGCCCCGGAAGGCTTGGCCAGTCGGGAGGTGGTTTTGGGCTACGACCGGCGCTTCCTGGCGCCGGAGCTGGCCGAGGCCATCGCCGCCGCGGTGCGCGGGGCGGGCCTGGAGCCGGTGTTGGCCGCCAGCCCCACCCCCACGCCCGCCGCGAGCTGGGCCGTGGTGGAGCGCGGCGCCCTCGGCGCCCTGGTGATCACCGCCAGCCACAACCCGCCGGAGTGGTTGGGGCTCAAGATCAAGGGCCCCTTTGGGGGCTCCGTGGAGGGAGATTTCACCCAGCGGGTGGAGCGCCGCTTGGCCGCGGGCGGCCTCACGGTGCCGATCGGCGGGGCGACGGAACGCTTTGACGCCCTGGGCGCCTATGTGCGAGGCCTGCGGGCCAAGGTGGACACGGCGGCCCTGGCGGCCGGCCTGGAGCGGCTCGGCCTGCGGGTGATCGTGGATCCCATGCACGGCTCGGCGGCGGGAGTGCTGCCCGCCCTGTTGGGGGAGGCCGCC
>JBKCVY010000014.1:0-7516 GCA_046317475.1 Cyanobacteriota bacterium
TGCCTGGCGCTTCCGTGGAGAGACGCCGCAGCAGCGGGCGCTCCAGATCAGCCAGTTCCATCAGCCGCGCCCGGGTGAGCAGGCCAAAAAAGCTTTCCATCAGGGGGGCCAGCAACAGACCCGCCATCAAGAGTCCGCCCACCATCAGCGCCTCATTGAGCAGATCGCCGCTCCTCGCACCGCGCACCTCTCCCCTGCCCATCCAGCTGGCGGCCTGGACCAGCAGCGCCTGCGCCACGAGAGCGGCGGCCGGCAGCAGCAAGGCCAGCTGCAGCAATTGGGCGCGATTGCGCTGCCGACCCGCCAACACGGCGGCCAGGGACGCGACGGCAGTTGCCAGCAGCACGCGCCACTGCAGCGCAAGGTCGAGGGGATGGGGCCACAGCAGGCTGGCGATCGCCAGCCAAGCCAGCCCAGCCGCCGTCCCCAGCCCCTGGGCCAGCAGCAGGGTGGGTGGCACGAGCAACGCCAGGGGGGAGGCCAGGGGACCAAGCCAGAGCTTGCAGCCCTGCACCACCACGAGCATGGCCAGGGCCAGCAGGGCTTGCCGCGGCTCCAGGCTGGCTTTCCAGCGCCGCATGACCAACACCAAGATCGCGCAGGCGGCCAGGGCTTCTCCAAAGTGCGCCATCCAGGCCAGGGGTTGGGGGCGGCGGTTGATGAATCCAAAGGCATCCAGCACGTCAAAGGCCTGGGGGGTGATCGGTTCCCCCTGCTGGGTGACCACATCGCCCTTGTGAACCGTGAGGGTGGGCAACCCCTCCCGGGTGACCAGCTCCTCAATCCGCTGCTGCTTGAGAAAGCGATCGCCCCGCAGGTTGGTGCGTCCCTGCAAGCTCCGCGCGATCAGCCGACTGCCCAGGCTTTGGCCAGGCAGGGGTTGGGTGTCGAGTTGGAGTCGGGCCGCCGTCAGGAGGGGGCCATCGGCCACGGAGGCCACCACCCCTTGGCTGAGCATTTTCAGTTGGGCGTTTTGCACGGCCCGTTGCCAGGTCACCAATGCTTGGGGGCCCAAGCGACGCAGCCAGGTGCGTTCGGCGGTGGACAGGTTGAAGGGATCCAGCTGGGGCTGGGCGCTGCTGATGTGCAGCTGCAGCAGCTTGAGTTGGCGATCGAGCTCATCCTGTAGCGCGCGGCTGGCTGTCTCATCCACCACCTGCACTTGCGAACGGGTCCCCATCACGCTGCGCCGCCGCTCCAGGGCGGCACTGTCGATCACCCGTGCTTCCCTGGGCGCCACCACCGAAAAGGGCGCAGGCACGCCAGGGCTGAGGCTGGGGCGAAAGAGCCAGGGCCAGCTGCTCACCAAGGCCACCGTGACCGCCGCCAACGCCACGGCCATCCAGCCAAGGGAACTCCAGCGCACGATGGCTTGCCGTGGCCGCTCCAAGCGGACCAGCCATCTCCATAGCCCGGACGCCAGTCTGTGGAGGGATGGCAAGGCCTCAGCCCCAACGGCCGCATGAACAAAAAATCTAGCCCCGCCAGGCTGCCCATGAAACGGGGAGACTGCATGCTGGAAGGGCCTGTTTGTCCTGCCCCACCCTTGGCCTCCCTTCTTGACGGGCGTCAACTCGCCGCGGAGATCGAGCAACGGTTGCGCACCCGCATCCTTGATGCGCGCGAGCGGATTGGACGCCCTCCCGGCCTGGCCGTGTTGCGGGTGGGCGATGATCCAGCCAGCGGCGTCTACGTGGCCAACAAGGAGAGGGCCTGTGATCGCGTGGGCATTCGCAATTTGGGCGCCCACCTGGACGCCGCGGTCACCGCGGCCGAGATCCAAGCCACCATCGAACGGTTGAATGCCCTGCCGGAGGTGGATGGCATCCTGCTGCAGCTCCCCTTGCCGCTGGGTTTGGAGGAGGGCCCCTTGCTGGCGGCCATCGACCCGGAGAAAGACGCGGATGGGTTGCACACCCTCAATCTGGGCCGGCTGGTGAAGGGGGAACCGGGCCCGCGCAGTTGCACCCCAGCGGGGGTCATGGCCCTGTTGCGACACGCCCGCGTCCCCTTGGAGGGCTGCCGGGCGGTCGTGGTGGGACGCAGCATTTTGGTGGGCAAACCCATGGCCCTGATGCTGCAAGCCGCCAACGCCACGGTGAGCATGGCCCATTCCCGCACCCGCGACCTGGCCAGCCTCACCCGCCAGGCGGAGGTGTTGGTGGTGGCCGCGGGACGGCCGCGGATGATTACCGCCGAGCATGTCAGCCCAGGCGCCGTGGTGGTGGATGTGGGGATCCATCCGCTGCCGCCCGATCCCAGCGTTCACCCGCCGGGCAAGGCGAGGCTTTGCGGGGATGTGAACGCAGCAGCGGTGGAGCCGAGCGCGGCCGCGATCTCCCCCGGTCCTGGTGGCGTGGGGCCGATGACGGTGGCCATGCTTCTGGTGAACACGGTGGTGGCTTGGTGCCGACGGCACGGCCAGCCCCACGACCTCGAGGAGTGGCTGCCATGACGGGACGCCAACCCCATCGGAACGGATGAGAGAATCCGGCGACCTGTCCCCCTTCCGCCATGGCCGCGGCGGTTCACACAACTTTTGATTTTGGCGCCTACCTGGTGGCGCAGAGGGAGCGGGTCGAGGCCGCCCTCGATGCGTCCCTGGGACCAGAGGAGCCGGAACAGCTTCGCGAGGCCATGCGCTATTCCCTGTTGGCCGGCGGCAAACGCTTGCGGCCCATTCTTTGCCTGGCGGCCTGTGCCTTGGCGGGCGGATCGGCGGAAGCGGCCCTCCCCACCGCCGTGGCCTTGGAAATGATCCACACCATGTCGCTGATCCATGACGACCTGCCCGCCATGGACAACGACGACCTGCGGCGTGGACGCCCTACCTGCCACAAGATGTTCGGAGAGGCCATGGCCATCCTGGCCGGCGATGCCCTCCTGACCAGGGCTTTTGAAATGGTGGCGCGGCGCAGTCCGGACGTCAGCCCGGAACGCCTGCTGGCCGTGGTGGGGGAACTGTCACAAGCCGCTGGGGCGCCAGGCCTGGTGGGGGGACAGGTGGTGGACTTGGCTTGCGAAGGCCAGGACGTCAACCTCTCCACCCTGGAATACATCCATTTGCACAAGACGGGTGCCCTGCTGCGGGCCTGCGTGGTCTGTGGCGCCCTGGTGGGGGGAGCGGATGAGCCCCTGCTGGATGCCCTGCGAATCTATGCGAGGGGGACCGGCCTGGCCTTCCAAATCATTGATGACATTTTGGATGTTACCGCCAGCAGCGAGGTGTTGGGCAAAACCGCTGGCAAGGACCTGCTGGCCGACAAGACCACTTACCCCAAGCTGTTAGGACTGGAGGAGTCTCGAAAGCGGGCGGAGATGCTGGTGATCGAGGCCAAGGGCGCCTTGGCGCCCTGGAGCGCCAGAGCGGATCCCCTGCTCGCTCTTGCCGACTACATCACCAGCCGGGATCGATGAACCACCCTTTGATTGACGTTTTTGACAATGCTGTCCTGGCATGGGGATTGGCCGCCTGTGGCGTGGCCCAGCTTTCCAAGCTCCTGATCGAAGTCGTGGCCCATCGCCGCTGGCGTCCGAGCGTCCTGATCGAGACAGGAGGCATGCCCTCCAGCCATTCCGCCTTGATGACGGGTACCAGCGCGGGCATTGGCTGGTTGCATGGCTTTGGAGATCCCCTCTTTGCCCTGGCGGCGACGGTATCATTCGTTATCCTTTACGATGCCAGCGGCGTGCGCCGTGCCGCTGGTCAAACCGCCGCTCGCGTCAATGGTCTACCGGACGGGTTGTGGGACACCCACCCCGACGGGGGCGGCCCGGACCAGCGGCCAATCCTCAACCCCCTCAAGGAAAATCTGGGACATACGCGCCTGGAAGTGCTGGCGGGCAGTTTGATTGGCCCGGCTGTGGCATTGCCGGGACTGGTGTGGGCCGGGTCTCCCCTGCACCTAGCCCGGAGCCTCTTCCATGGCATCGGGTGAGTCAGCCCCCGCCCAGAACGTCTTCTGAGGCCAGCCTGACGGAGGATCAGCAGGCTGCCTCAGCGGCCTTCGCGGCCTGGCTGGCCAGGTCGGCGGATGGCACGCCCTTCCTCCTGGCAGGCTATGCCGGCACGGGCAAAACCTTTCTGTCCATGCGCTTTCTTGCCATGGCGGAAGCGGCCAGCCTGTGCTGGACCGTGGTCGCTCCGACGCACAAAGCCGTGGGAGTGTTGCGTCATCACCTGGATCTGTCGGGCCTGCGACCCACCTGGTATCCCTCCACGATCCATCGGTTGTTGCGGCTCAAACTCCGGCGGGATGGCGATCGGGAGCGCTGCGAGGAAACCGCGCAAACTGCCTCAGCCCTGGAACCGCTCCATCTGGTGTTGGTGGACGAGGCGTCCATGGTGGATGGTCCGTTGTTGGCGATCACGTTGCGCTGTGCCCACCCCTTTCGCTGCCGCCTGGTCTTCGTTGGCGACCCCGCCCAGCTTCCTCCTGTCGGGGAGGAAGAGAGTCCTGTGTTCTCTATGTCCAGGGTTTGCCAGGCCACGCTCACCCAGGTGGTTCGCCATCAGGGGCCCGTCCTGCGTCTGGCCACTGGGGTTCGCATCGGCGCCTTGCCCTGTCGCCGTCCCCCTTTGCTGCCGCCCCAACGCACGCCGTTGGGCATGGTGGCCTTGTTGGATCGCGAGGAATGGCTTCTGGCGGCCCAAATGGCCCTGCGCCGCGGCAGGGAAACCAACAACCCTGATCTGGCGCGCCTGCTTTGTTACACGAATCGCACCTTGGAGCGGCTGGTGCCCATCGCCCGCCGAGCGCTTCACGGCGACCTGGCGGACAGCCAGCCCGTTCTGCCGGGGGAGATGCTGATCACCCGCTCGGCGGTGATGGCCCAGGCTTGCACGGACGACGCCCGATCCCCGGAGGATCCGGAGCTGTGCCTTGGTTCCAACCGGGAAGTGATGGTGGTGGAGGTCATGCCTGGCCAGTTTGCCTTGGGAGACTGGTCCCCCGGCCAGCTCCATGGACCCGAGGGATCGATTGAGACGCTGATGGTGCGGGTGGAGGGGGGCGATGGCCAGCTCACGCTCCGTCTGTTGCCTCCCATTGGCAGTGCCTCCCGCCTGGCCCTCGACGAGGCCCTCCATCAGCTGCGAACGGCGGCTCGGGGGGCGGACAAGCGGGAGGCGCGAGGTCTGTGGCGTCAATTCTTCCGGCTGCGGGATGCCTTTGCCTCCTTGGGGCCCGCGGCGGTTTTGACGGTGCATCGCAGCCAGGGGAGCACCTTCAGCGAGGTGTTTGTGGCCAGTGATGTGTTTTGGGCCAAGGAGGAGCAACTGCGCCGGCAGTTGGTCTACGTGGCGGTGAGTCGGGCCAGCCAGGGGGTGACCATGGAGGCGGGGCCCTCCTCCGCGGCGGAGCAAACCCTTTGGCGGGAGTGGCTGACCCGTCCCGAGTTGGAGGCTTGAGACCCGGAAGGAGCAGACCACGGGCGGAGCCGGCGGGCTTCGACCACTGGGGACAATTGCCTACTTGCGAATAGGCGGACAACATGAGATAGTTGGCGAGATTGAGCTAATTATTACCAGGGCGCCATTTCTTCGGCCAGAGTCAATCCCTCAATAGGATTGCCCAACGTTGCATGAGTTATTGTTCCGTGTGGTCCATGAAGTCCATTCTCAAGCGCCTGAAAAATCGTTTGTTCACCTTGTTTCTCAGCGAGCAGCGCTCCAACGCCCATGGAAAAATAGTCAAAAACCTGTCAACTTCCGCTGTTTCAGCTCGCTCACGTGGGAATGGTTTTAAAGGAAAGGACTTGCTTCCTCAACATAAGCCCCTATTGGCAAGCCTGCGACCTGGACTTCAGCATTGTCAAATCCACGACCCCAAATACCTCAGCCAAATCCTCGAGGCTGAATTGAATTCCGAGCCTCCCCCCCCTCCGGCTGACGGTTCAACGGACGCTTGAGCGATCGTCGTACAAGACCCCTACCCGAGGGGAGCCCTACCGGCCCCCAAACCTTCGATGCCCTGCCAACCCACCAACAGGGCCAGGGCGATGCAAACGCCACCCACGACCAGCTGACCATAACGGTCCAACCACCCTTTCAAGACGCCAAGCAAGGGTTTCAGCCGTTCACGCCCCGCCACGGCACAGGCCACCAGGGGCAACAGCAGCAACAGGCTGGTCAGGCCGCTGAAACCCAGATCCCAAACCACATCATCCCGCCAACCCCAGTTGGGTTGGAACAACGTCCCAGCGGCTTTGGCATAGACAAATAGATCTTCCGGTCCTGCCACCTGCAGGCCCGCGCTCAGCAGCAGCAGCAGCGGCAGCGGCAGTTTCAGCAGCCGATCCAACTGGTGAGCCCATTCCGAGTCGCCGCTGGAGGTGGCTGGAAGACGGCCAATGGTTTTGAGTCCCAATGCCAGAAAAGCCCCGGCCGCCAGAAGATCCAAACCCGTGCGATGGCTCGTGCCCTTTTCCATGGAGAGCATGAACCCGTGTCCCACCCCCAACAGGAGCCCAATGACCAGGGCTGACATGCCGATCCAGGTGAGCACGAGCAAACCACCCCTCCACAGGGGTCGCGGACCCAGCAGAAGCAGCAACAACA
The DNA here is from genome assembly GCA_046317475.1 of Cyanobacteriota bacterium. Classification (GTDB taxonomy): domain Bacteria; phylum Cyanobacteriota; class Cyanobacteriia; order PCC-6307; family Cyanobiaceae; genus Cyanobium. The sequence continues at coordinate 6,560 of JBKCVY010000014.1, forward strand.
GGGCAAGGTGCAGGGGGCTGAAGCCGATGGCCAGGGCCCAACCCAGCAATCCGGTCCAGTGTGCGGCCCATGGGAAAGTCACCATCTCCCCATCATGGTCGCTGGCCCATGCCGCGGGGGGAGGGGGTCAACGGCGAATCTCAAACCAATCTCCCCCCACTGGCGCAATGCGCCGGGCATGCACGCTGATCACCTTCGCCGGTTGGGGTCCCCGCTCACACCACAACACCAATGTGGTGAGGTCCTGGGGGCGGCCCTCCGCTTCCACCTCCACAGTTCCGTCGGCCAGGTTGCGCACCCATCCGCTGAGCCCAAGGTCCTGGGCGCATCGGCGGCACCCTTCCCTGTAGCCCACCCCCTGCACCTTGCCGCGCACGATCAGGCGCCAGCGTTCCTTGAAGGACTGGGAGCCGGTGGTGTCCTGCGGGGCGAGAAAGCGGCGCTCAGAGGCGGCCCGGCGCCAGCGGCCGCGGCGGCCAGGCGCCAGGGAATCTTCGGGAAACCAGCCCAATGCAGGTGGAGCCAACTGGCATGCAGGGTCGGTGTGCTCCATCCCTCCAGGTTCCTTTCAACGCCCCAGCCTTCAAGTTGCCACAGCGGGGAGCCCGCCTCCCGCGCAACCGCGGTTCGCAACTGCCAACGGTGAAATTCATGGCCGCCGTAGCTTTCCCCCGCCCGCACCAGCAGCCCATCGCGCTGGGCGCGAGCCTGACGGTACCCCAGGCTGAGATCCCCCATCCGGGCTTCAAAGGGGAGCACGCCGGCCATGGGCCAGGAGGCCCCGCTGGCCTCCACCAATGATTGACCAAGGAACAGCAGTCCTCCACATTCCGCAACAATGGGTATGCCCCGCCGGTGGGCCGCCGCCAAGGAGGTTCGGCTGCGCTCGGCCGCGGCCAAGGCGGGTGCATGGAGTTCGGGATAGCCGCCGGGAAGCACCACCGCCCGGCAATCGGC
>JBKCVY010000015.1:0-2939 GCA_046317475.1 Cyanobacteriota bacterium
CCTCATCAGGGCTCAGCTGAACGCCAGTGGTATCGGGAGGAAGCATGGGGACCAACCCTGGGGGGAAGGGAGGTCTCCATTTTCCACATCAGGGCCCTGGGTTCCCCCTCCTCAGGCAACCACCAGCAGGCCAGTTCCGAGGCTCCCTGGATCACCATCAGCGCGGGGGGGACGGCCAGGTCCCGATCGGTGGCGGACGGCACGGGCTCCCCCCCGGGATGGCTGTGGAGCGCGCCCAAAACCTGCCATCCCCACCGCCTGGCCCACTTCTGGGCCAACAGCTGCTCGCGGGGATCGATGGAAAAGCGACGGGTGCGCTCCTCGGGGGGATTCCAGACGTTGCGGCAAGGCCAAAGGCGGCGGACCGTCCAGCGGGGGCCGAGGAGCAGGGCGCACCCCTCCTCAGGGGCCGCGGCTCGCACCACCGCCCGGGCAACGGTCAGCACCTTCCAACCGAAGAGAATTTCATCTGGCGAGTCGTGCATGACACCTGTACCTTGGGGACGTCATTTTGAAGCGGGTCATTCAGGCGATGAGCGACGCCACAACCGAAACTCCTGAAGTAAGCACCACTGAAAGCACCCAAACCGGCGACGCGGGGTTTGATTTCGAGAAGCGCTACGGCGACGTGGTGAGCAAAGTGAACGAAACCCTTGGCAAAGTCGACTGGAGCCAGTTGGGGAAGTGGGGCAAGGCAGCCGGGATCCTGCTGGCCGTCATCATCGCCCAAATTTTAATCAAAGGTGTTTTGGATACGATCAACCTGTTGCCGATCGTGCCGGGCCTCCTTGAGCTCCTTGGACTCGTGGTTGTGGGCACCTGGTCCTGGAACAACCTCACGACCAGTGAGAAACGGTCAGAGCTGATGGCCAAGGTTGACCATCTCAAGAAAGAGTATCTCGGCTGACCGTCACGCCCCGCAGCTGGCCAGGGTGCTCACCTGCCCACCACGACGGTTCGCAGTTTTCCCTCTTTTCCCTTCGTGTCCTGAGTTCCACCAACGGTTCACGCCTTGAGCCGTGGTGGCGTCAGCCATCCAGCAGGCCCAGCAGCGCATCCATCGCTGACTGGGCTTGTTGGACGTAACCACCGCCAAACAGGTTGGCGTGATTCAACAGGTGATAGAGGTTGTACAGCGCCACGCGGTCGCGCCATCCCTCCGGTAAGGGCCACTCCTCGGCGTATCCCTGGAAAAATGCCTCCGGAAACCCGCCAAACAATCGGGCCATCGCCAAATCCACCTCCCGATCGCCGCGGTAAACGGCTGGATCAAACACACTCCCCGCGCCGCCCACCAACAGGGCGGCGTTGCCGCTCCACAGGTCCCCATGCACCAGGCAGGGCTGGGCACCGTGGTGCTCCAGCCAAGCTGGCACCCGCTTCAGCAGCCGGTTGGCGCCCCGCGGCCCCCGACCCTTGCGCGCCAGCCAGCGCAGCTGGGGCTCGAGGCGGCATTCGCTGAAAAACGTTCCCCAGCCACTCCTCCACCCATTGGGCTGGGGTGAGGCGCCGATGAAGTTGTCGCGGCTCCAGCCAAAGGCGTGTCCAGGCTCCGCCAGCGGTTCGGGCACCAGGCTTTGACGATGGAGCCGCGCCAGCTGGGCGCCACAGGCCGCCCAAGCCTCCGGCCGTCTGACGGAATGGGCCAGGTCGAGCCAGGGCAACACCAGCACCGCCAGGTCGCCAGCCTGACCCCAGGCCAGGGGCTCGGGAATCACCAATCCGGCGGGCGCCACCCGCGCCAGGGCCCTCAGGCCCTCGGCCTCCGCCTCCAACAGGGCCAATTGATCGGCCTGGTTGGTTTTGGCAAACAGGCGGTCGCCCCCCTCCGTTTGCACACCCCAGGCGCTGTGGATGCAGCCACCCCCCACCGGCGCGCGCGACACCAGGCGAACCCCGAGCCGGTCGTCCAGCCAGGGGGCCAGGGGGTCGGAACCGGAGCGAGCCATCAAACCTGGCGAGGGGTTGGGAGGAACGAGGACGGGCGGAGGGGGTGGGGGAAAGCCCGATCCGCCTGAACACTAAGCTCCTTCCCCATGGACGACGCGCTGGTCGTAGGGGCCGGCATCGCCGGATTGACGGCCGCGGCCCTGCTGGCCAGGCAGGGCCTTGCGGTGACGCTGCTGGAGGCCCACCACCAGAGCGGGGGCTGCGCGGGCACCTTTCAACGCGGTCCCTACGTGTTTGATGTGGGAGCCACCCAGGGGGCGGGCCTGGAGGCGGGAGGCATCCATGCCCGACTGTTCGCCCAGCTAGGGGTGCCGCCACCGGCGGCCACCCCCCTGGACCCCGTCTGTGTGGTGGATCTGGCGGATGGGCTGCCGCCGGTGGCCCTCTGGCGCGACCCGGAGCGCTGGCGCCAGGAGCGGGAACGCCAGTTTCCAGGCAGTGGCGCGTTTTGGGCCCTCTGCGACCGGTTGCAGCGGACCACCTGGGCCTTTGCGGATCGGGATCCGATCCTGCCGCCACGGGACTGGTGGGACCTCACCCAACTGGTGGCGGCCCTGGATCCGGCGGTGGTCGCCGCGGGGGTGTTCACGGCCAGCACCATGGCCGACCTGCTCCGTCTCAGCGGCGCCGCCGGCGCGCCAGGGGGGAAGCGCCTGCGGCGCTTCCTCGACCTGCAACTGCGGCTCTATTCCCAAGAGCCGGCGGATCGCACCGCGGCCCTCTACGGCGTCACCATCCTTTCGGTGGGGCAGGAGCCGCGGGGCCTCTGGCATTTGCGGGGGTCCATGCAGGCCTTGAGCACGGCGTTGGAGCGGGCCCTGGCGGCCAACGGTGGCGAGCTGCGCCCGCGCCACCGGGTGCGTCGCCTCCTGCCGCCCCCACAACCCGGCTCCCCCTGGCGGGTGGATGGGGAGGGGGCTGGGGGGGTGCCCTTTTCCCTTCACGCCAAGGATGTGGTGCTCAGCCTGCCCCCACAGACGCTGCCCACG
>JBKCVY010000016.1:0-2037 GCA_046317475.1 Cyanobacteriota bacterium
CACTTCAACCGCGTGGCCACGTGAAAGCGCTCCAGCCAGCGGTTGACGCGGCGACGGAGCCGGGGGGGCACCTCCTGCACCAGCCGCACGAGCTCCTCCGCCGCGAGCCGATGCAACAGGCGCGCATCCACATGCCACAACGCCTCCGCTTCCCGGATCAGCCGCGCCCAGGACCGCACCGATTGCCAGCGGCGCACCCGCTCCTGCATCGGATCCCCGTGCCCCGTCCCGCCCTCGCCGGTGGGAAGGGACCCCGGGTCGATGCCACCCGCTGGGTTTGTGCTGGGAGGAAGGTGGGCCATGGCACCAACTTGGCAAGTCGGGAGGGTGACGCAAGCGGTTGCACTGTTCCGCTTCGGAGATCCGTAGCAATTCCGTAGAACCGCCAACCTCAATGGCCGGCCACGGGCAACACGGGGAAGGGGAGCGCCGCGGCCTCCCGTTCGCTCAAGCGCTTGCTCCAAGCGCCTGGGACCGGTTCATTCCAGCGGAATCCAGCCTCCTTGGCCTGATGGCGATCGTTGTAATTGAGCTGGGCCCTGTAGAGCTGGCGCGGCTCACAGGCCGCCTGGAGAAGCCGTTCCAAATCCTCGCAGCGCTCCAACACTTGCACCAAATAAATGCAATCCGTCAGGGCACGATGGGCCGCCCACACCGGCACGCCATAGGCAATGGCCAGATCCCGCACGGAGGGAGCGCTCCGCAGGTGGCGCTCCGGGGGCCAGCGGATGTCATCCATGGAGCAGATCCAGGGTTTGTCCAGGGCCGGCAGCGGCCCCCGACCAAACCACTGCCGATCAAAGGCCGCGTTGTGGGCCAGGATCGCGTCTGCCGCCGCCGCCATGGCCAAAAAACAGCTGAGGGCCTCCCGCCAAGGCTGCTCCAACTGGCTCACCACCGCGGGAATGCCGTTGATGGCCTCCGCGCCGTTCTCCACGCAGGGCAGCAGGAACGACACCTGGGTAAGCACCGCGCGGCTGGCCACATGGAACAGCACCGCCCCCACCTCGATGCAGTGCCCGTCCTTCGGATGAAGGGCGGTGGTTTCCGTGTCCAGGATCAACAATCGCTCCAACGCCGGAGCGGCGTCCCGCGGTGGCGCCTTGCTAAAGGGCGGCAGGGAGAGGGGCGGCCCTATCCGTCCTTCCGCCGGGGCCCTCGCCAGCCCCGAGACCACTGGGTTCACCGCGCTCGGATCCGCCACCACCGGATCCGCCACCACCGCCGCGACTGGATCCGCCACCACCGGTTCCGCCGCGACTGGATCCACCGCCACCTCTGGTGCGGCCCTCGCCATGGACCGACTCCCGCCGCGCCCCTTGGCGACCTTCGGGGACGGCGCGGCGGGCTCCGCCGGAGGGGCCCACACCCCCAGCAGATCGGGCTGTTCCCAGTGCTGAACCGCTTCCACCCCCACCCTCCCAGGCGCGTGCTCCCATGCTCTCAGGCCGCGCAAGGGCGGCAGTCCGCCCGAAGCCAACGGCCCACCTTTCCTAATGTTGCGCACAGTCCTTCCCCTTGCCGCCGTGCCAGCCCCCCTTGCTCCTGGCGACCGGGCCCCCCTGATCGCCCTCCAGGATGCCAACGGCGTCGAACGGCGCAGCGACCAGCTGGCGGGCCAAGCGTTGGTGCTCTTCTTCTATCCCAAGGACGAAACCCCGGGCTGCACGATGGAAGCCTGCGCCTTCCGCGACAGCCATGCCGACTTTCAAGCCCTTGGCGCCCAGGTGTGGGGCGTGAGCGGCGATGACGCGGCCAGCCACGAGCGCTTCGCCGCCCGCCACCAGCTCCCCTTCCCCCTGCTGGTGGATCGAGGCAATGCCCTGCGGCGGGCCTTTGGCGTGCCCAATGCTCTCCTGGGCTTCCTGCCCGGCCGGGTCACCTATGTGATCGACGGCGCTGGCGTCATTCGCCACGTGTTCAACAACCTTCTCGACGGGGCGGCCCACCGGCGGGAAGCCCTGGCGGCCGTGCGACGGATCGTGGCGGAGGGCAATGGTGGCTGAGGGGGACTGGCAGCGGCGGGGGGGGCTGCTG
>JBKCVY010000017.1:0-5692 GCA_046317475.1 Cyanobacteriota bacterium
GTGCTACCCGTTGTGGTGTTGCCTGGAGCGGCGATGCCCGAGGCGGCGGGGGCCTACGCCTTGGGGACTGGCACGATCTTCCTCAACCGCGAATGGCTGGAACGGGCCAGCCACGAGCAGGCCTTGGCCGTTCTGACGGAAGAATTGGGCCATCACCTGGATGGCCTGCTGAACAGCTCGGACACTCCCGGTGATGAAGGCGAACGGTTTGCGGCCTTGCTGTTGGGCCATGGCCTGATGGAGCCTGCCAACAGGACCACACCAGTGCAGGACACGGAGGCGACAGCCGGCCGGTCGCGCCGAGCCTCCGGTCGGGTGTCGTCACCATCGCCTCGACCACGGCGGCGTTCGCGGCATTGAGGAATGACGGCTCTGCCGTGACACGGGGAATGCCCAGCTTTGGCGGCGACAGCGCCGCCGTGGCGCCCCAGCTCTCCTCTGGCGTCGCCCAGATCATGTCCACGTCTGGGGCCTTCGCGGCGCTCAAGCAGGACGGTTCGGTCGTCACCTGGGGGGATCCCCTTCTGAGGGGGCAGCCCTCCATCCTTCCCATTGGACCGTGTCGTGGCGTTCGCCACACCCTTCACGGATGATCGGCTGCTCTTGGCACCGGTCCGTCCGGTGATCATCGTGGCGGTGTCTCCAGCCTCCGTGCTGGAAGATGGCGGTGGCACTCTCCAGTAAGACAACGCTGGCGCAGGCGGCGGCCCCATGCCCAGGCGGCGCCTGCTCCCACCAGCGGCAGGGGGCCTGGAGCCAGGTTGGGACCCAAATAGCCGCCGCCGCCATCCACCAGCATCGGCACCCAGGTGACGGGGAGCGGATCGCCCGGGAGCACTGGCTCGCTGCGCAAGGCACCGGAGGGGTTCAGGGTGAGGCCCACACCAACGGTGCTGATGGTGGCATCAGTAATGACGGCATCGAAGCTGGCGGCGTCCCCCTCCATGGAGGCGGCGAGCACGTAGGTCCCAGGGACCAACGCAAGGGGGGGAATCGGCACCCAACGGAAGCCATCGTGCAGGTCAGCCATGGTGCCGGCTGGCACCACCGCACTGGCCAGCAGGGTGGCGGATCCATCAAACAGGCTCACCACATGGGCGCTGAGCAGGCCATCGTCCAAGGCGTCCCAAAACCCCAGGTGCTCCAGACGCCGCGGTTGTGAAAGCGTCAACCCGTAGCCCACCGTGCCCCGAAAGCTGGGGTCGCCGCCCACGGCATGGGCCACCGGGACCAACCAGGGCTCCACGGCTTGGGAAGGGACCGCGGCGGCGGCCAGGATCGCGGCGGATCCCAACGTGAAGATGGCCGCGGCCCGGGCGGCACCTCGGCAGGAGCGTAAGGAGGGGACAAACATGGGAAAGGCAGGAGGAGGAGGAGGAGGAGGAGGAAAAATCGCGGCTGTGGAGAGCTCAGGCCAGGACCTGTATCAGTTGGATCTGGCCACCCTCCACCAGGTAGCTGGCGCCGTTGAGCGTGCCGTTGTTGAGGCTGTGGGCCTGCACGGTGCTAAAAAACACCGCGCCGGCCGGCGCGCCGAAGAGATGGGACACCTCAATCACACCGGAGGATTCCCAGTTGCCGATGTCCGCGGCTTGTCGATCGGTTTGACCATAGGGCGTGGGCACGGCGCCACGGTCGATCTGGGCCCAACGATGGCCAGCGCCCGTGAGGGGATCCACCTCCCAGATGGAGGCCTCCTGGGCGCCAAACTGCCCATCAGCGCTCCCCCCCGGCAGGGAGCGATCCTCCTGGATGTAGAGCTTGCCATTGCGCCCCCAGGCGATGTTGTCAGGATTGCGCACGCCCGACTGGCGGGCCAGGCCCGTGAGCCGATCCCCATCCACAACCACCCGCAGGGGACTGCTGTCCGCCGTTGTGCGCAGGTGCCCATTGGCGTCAAAGGCATCGCTCAGGTCGATGACGTTGGTGTTGCCATAGAGATCAGCACCGCTCCCACCGGTGGTATTGAAAGCCACCTGCCCACCGTTGTGAGGATTGACATCCCCGTCCTCGATGCGCAGGAACGCCATGGCCCCTTTGCTCTGGGCCAGGTCCCGCAGGGCGGAGGCGGTGGGCAAGCCAGCAATCGTCTCACCACTGCCCAGCAGCTCCCAGTGGCCGCCAACCGTGCTGTTCAAGGCGGCGCCGTTCAACCCGGCTTGGGTGGTGAAGGCCTCCGCCTTCCAGGCATAAAGAGCTCCACTGCTGGTGTCAATGCCGTTGCGACGCAGCAGGTCGCCACTGGCGGGATCCTTGCTGCCCACCCAAAGGTAAAGGTAGTTGGCGGTGCCGGAGGTGTCGTCGAAGAGCATCAGCGCCACCGTGTTGGCATGGCCGGTGTCAACGGCTACGGCGGATTCCCAGCCGCCCCGACCAAAGGCCGGCAGATGGTGCAGGTCATCGTTGGCGGTGTCGAGCGCGAAAAAGCGGCCGGGGCCACCCTCTTCGCCCACGAAGTACAGACGATCCGCAAACCCACGGACCCCACCGAACTGGTGGGGCTCGCTCAGGTTGGCGGAGCAGAAACGGGTCAGGCCACCCCGGGCAAAGGCGGAATCCTTGCTCTTCACCTCGTCATAGGCCAGGCCACCGCCCAACACCCGCGCCTGAAAGCCATTGGATCCATCTCCGTCGCTGTCCTTGGCGATCACAAACCGGCTGATGCGGGCACCGCTGACATTGGCGCTGAGACCCCGCACATTCATCTGGTAGCCATCGCTGCTCCCCAGCTCATGGTTCACCAGCAAGGTGATGGTGCCATCGCCATTGTCATACGCCCCCATGCCATCGAAAAGGCCTGGGGCGACATAGGCGCTGCCGCCAGGGATGAGGCTGTTGGTCACTTCGCCGTTAGTGAGCAGGCTGGTGACGCGCAGGCTGGCCCCTCCCTCCCCGTCCCGCAGCATGGGCGTGGTGAACGCGCCAGCCAGGCCCGTGCCGCGGGACTGGATGAGCGTGGACAGGTCGAGGGTGTCAACCGTGTTGGAGACCTCGTTGGAGACCACCAGCTGGGGACGGCCCGTGGCGGTGCGGTTGGCGTCCAGCACGACCAACCCCTCCGGGCTGAGGCTGTCGGGCAACACCACGCTTGTCACCAGGGAGGGTGCGTTGGGGGTGCTGACATCAAACACCACCAGCATGGAGCGGGTGGTGCGCTCCAACCCCACGATGGCGTAGGTGCGACCATCGATCCGCGCCACGGCGATGCCTTCCGGCTCCACCCCCTTGTCATCACTGCGGCTGTCGTCGTACACGCCAGCGGCAATGGCCACACTCTGCAGGGTGTTGCCACTGTCCCAGATCAGGTCGCCAGTATCAGCATCGAACAGGCTGATGCTCCGGCTGCCAAAAGCGGTGAAGGGGGCGCTGGTGGCATCGGCCAGGGTTTTGAGGCGATCCGACAGGCCCGTGTCGCGCCGCGTCTCATCCGTGAAAGATCCCCATTCCCGTCCGTCCCCCTCATTGGCGGTGAGGAAGTAATCCTTGCCACGGGCAAAGCCACCGGCTGGCAGCAGGGTGAAGGCGGCAATGCCATCGGGCATGCGCAGTCCGGAAACGGCGTGGCCAAACACCGGCTTGATGGCCCGTCCTTTGTTGGGGCCATCCTGGTCGCTGATGTCCACCAGCTGGGTGGAGAAATCAACGGCACCCAGGGCAAAGATCCGCTCAATGGTTTGGCTGACCAGATTGACCTTGGCGACGGCATTGTTTTCCTGCAGCGTCACGTAGGCGTGGCGACCCAACACCGCCACCGATTCCGGCTCGATGTCGGTGGCTTGGGTGGACAGGCCGCCCTGGCCGCTGATCCGCACGCCAGCGGGCAGGGGCAGGCCCGTAAAACCCAGCTCGCGGTACTGGAAGGTTTCCCTGCCAGGGGAGCCCCCAATGGCGATCAGGCCAATGGAGCCCGGCCGATCCACGGCAAGCCCGTTGATGCGGTATTCGGTTGTGGGTTCCCCCTCATTGGCCACCACGAGCAGGGTGCCGCTGCTGTTGAAGGCCAGGCCGTCGGGCAGGAAGCCAACCGCAATGTCCCCCAGCGGGGTGAGACTGCCATTGGCCCCCATCCGCAGCAGGCGCACGCTTCCCCGTCCCCCGTTGGTGGTGTAGTCCCTGGGGGCGAGGGCCACGGCCACCAGGGTACCGAAGCTGACCACAGCCTGCGACACCCAAGGTTGGCCGTCACTGGGGGTGGCCGTCGCAGAGGGTCCGTACGACATCCGCTGAACCAGGCTCGGCGCCAGGCCGGAGGGATGGGCACAACGCACCACTTGCAGGGTGTCGCCACCACCTGAAGAGAGGGTGAAACGCTGGCCTCCCACGAACACCACGGTGGTGATTTCCGTCTGCAGCTCTTCCACAAACACCCCTGGTGGCCTGGCGGTGGGGGACAGGTTCAGGGCAGCCACGCGGGCGGCCAGACTGGCTGGCTCCCCGGCGGAGGCGCGCCGCTGGGCGGCGCCGTAGAGGATTGCCAGCCAGGGGTTGGTGGGGGAAGCCATCAAGGGGGAACGCCGCGACCCCATCGTTTCTGGTCCAGCCCAGGTTGGGGTTAAGGGGGTCCTAACGGCTGGTGAACAGCCCGCTCCTGTCGCGGCCCAGCCAGCGCTCCGCCCGCCAGCTCACCCTGTAACGAACCCAACCAACCCGCTGGCGACAACGGGTGGTCTGCCTAGCTTGGGCGTCAGCGAACCCCTGGGCGATGACCATCCTCGGCGTTGTGGCGGCCACAGAAACGCGCTATCACACGCGAGAGGCCGAGCGCTGCGCCACCCTGGCCCAGCTCGAATCGGGCGACGTTCTCCATATCGCCGCCAACACGCCCGATCGGGTGGCGCAGCGCCTGGGGCGGCTGGGGGCGGCCACGGCCGCGGCGGTTCTCGACGCCAGCGCGCTGAGGAGTCCGCTGTTTTTTGCCCAGGGGCTGCGGGCGTCCCGGGCGGTGGGACGGCTGCGGACCCGCGGTGAGCGGGGGGAGGACCTCGGGGGCGGCACGGCATGTCGCGTCTCCCCCCGACTGCTGCTCACCACCCGCCAGCTCTTGCCCAGCCCCGCCGCTGCCCTGCACTCGCGCGTGGCGTTCGACATTGAGGAGAGTTCCAGCGGTGGCAATCCGTCCATCACGGAGGTTTCGTTGCTGCCGGAGGAGCTCTTTCTCAGTGATGCCGACCTGGATTACACCCTAGTGGCCCTGGCTCCCGAACCGGCCCTGGCCAGCTGTGGTTGGCTGCCCCTGATCGCCGATCCGGCCACGGTGCTGGTGGGCGAGCGTCTCTCCCTCATCCAGCACGCCAACGGCGAGGGGAAACGACTCGCGATGCGCCAAACCCTGGTGGTGGACGCCGTGGAGAGTTTTCTCTTCTATCAGGGCGATAGCGCCCCGGCCACCGCTGGCGCGCCGCTGTTCAACGACCAATGGGAGGTGGTGGCGCTGCATCACGCCGGGGTGGCCAAACGTGACAGCCAGGGGGATCTCCTCTGCCGCGACGGCATTCCCTGGCGGGAGGGCATGGGGGAGGAGCGGATGGATTGGCTGGCCCAGGAGGGGGTGCGCATCAGCGCGCTGGTGGCCCACATCCGCGACCAGGTGCTGGCGCCGGAAGCTGAAGCCCTGCGCCAAGAGCTGCTGGACGCCAACCCGCCACCATTGGAGTCGCCAGAGGCCGCCCAACCCCAGCAGGGGGACGGTTCG
>JBKCVY010000018.1:0-5978 GCA_046317475.1 Cyanobacteriota bacterium
CCTCCGCCGCCTCCACCGTGACGCCAGGGGGCAGGCGATCCCGCTTGTTGCCCACCACCAGCAGGGGCGCCTCGGCGGGGACGTGGTCGCGCAGCTCCTGGTCCGCCGCCGTCCAGCCCTCGCCCAGATCAAAGAGCAGCAGCACCACATCCGCGCTGGCGAGGGCCCCCAGCCCGCGGGCGATGCCCAGCCGCTCCACCGGATCGGCGGTGGGGCGGATACCGGCGGTGTCGATCAGGGTGAGGGGCACGCCATCGAGCACGAGCTCGCTTTCCAACAGATCCCGGGTGGTGCCGGGCACGTCGGTGACGATGGCCCGGTCGCGCTGGCTGAGGAGGTTGAGCAGGCTGCTCTTGCCCACGTTGGGGCGCCCCACGATCGCCACCCGCGGCCCCTCCCGCAGCAATTCGCCCTGACTGGCCTCGGCCACCAGCCGCTCCAGGGCCTCCCGATGCCGCTGGAGGGCCTGGATCACGGCGGAGCCATCCAGGGGGGGCAAATCATCTTCGAAGTCGAGGCGGGCCTCCAGCTCCGTGAGCTGATCCAGCAGGCCGCTGCGCAGGGCGTCAATGCGCCGCTGCAGGCCCCCCTCCAGGCCGGCCATGGCGAGTTGGGCGGCCCGGCGGCCGCGGGCGGCCACCAGCTGGCCGATGGCTTCCGCGCGGGTGAGATCCAGGCGGCCATGCAGCACGGCCCGCAGGCTGAACTCCCCCGCTTCCGCGGGACGGGCGCCAGCGGCCAGGGCCAGCTCCAGCACGCGCCGCACCACCACCAGCCCGCCATGGCAGTGGAACTCCACCACGTCCTCCCGGGTGAAGCTGCGGGGGGCACGCATGGGGAGGAGGAGCGCCTCGTCCACCCGCTCGCCGCTGGCGGGATCCACCACGTGGCCGTAGAGCACCCGGTGACTGTCCCAGACCTGTTGGCCGGCGGGACGGAAGATCTGGCGGCCGATGGCCTCCGCCCGGGGACCGGAGAGGCGCACGATGGCAACGCCGCCCTGGCCCGGGGCCACGGCGGTGGCGATGGCGGCGATGGTGTCGAGGATGTTGATGGCGGCGGCGGGGGCGTGGGTTCAGTGTGGCGGCGACGGCGGCCCATGGGTGGGGACTGGGCCATCCTTAGGGTGCTGGCATGGGAAAGGGAATCGGGTGCCGCTTTCAACCCAGGCGCGAGGTCACCAGCATGAACAGCAGCATGGACAGCGGCATGGACAGCGGCAGAAACAGTGGCAAGGACCGCGCCCCGGTGGCTGGCCCCGGGGGAGGCGCAGGGCGGCCCAAGGAGTGGCGGCCGGGCTGGCCGCTGGGCTGGCCGGGGTGCTGGCCATGACCGGCGCGTCCGCCGCCGCCTGTGGGGGGCCGCGGGTGGTGCGCGGCGCCACCTCCGCCTCCATCCAAGCGGCCCTGAAGGGCCAGGCCAAGGAGGTGCTGACGTTTTCGGGCTACTCGGGGGCCGGCTACGAATCCCCCGAAGCCATGCGCGAGCAGGCCGCGCAAGCGCTGGAGGGGCTCGATCCCGCCACAACGTGGATCAACGGTGGCGCCACCGCGGAGGGCATCGGCGCGGTGTATGCCCTGGCGAAGCGCAAGGGCTTCACAACCCTGGGCATCGTGTCCTCCCTGGCCTGCGAGAAGGGGGTTGCCCTCTCGCCCCAGGTGGACCACGTCTTTGTGGTGGAGGACGCCAGTTGGGGCGGCAAGCTGCCCGGCGGCGACACGCTCTCGCCCACGTCGCAAGCGATGGTGGACATCAGCACGTCGGTTGTGGCGATTGGCGGTGGGGAGATTGCCCGAGATGAATTCCTGGCGGCCCGCCAGGCCGGCAAACGGGTGGTTTTTCTGCCGGCGGAGATGAATCACAGGATGGCGATGGAGAAAGCCCGCCAACAGGGCAAACCCCTGCCCAGCGAGTTCCGCGGGTCCCTGCACCACCCGCTGTTCAACGCCCCAGCCCCAGGGACACGACCGCCGGGGAGCCCCTGAGGTCACAGGCCGGGCTCCACCACCCCAATTCAGACACCAAGCCAATTCAGCCGCCAAGGCAATTCAGCCGCTAAAATGTATCGGTTGTTACAAAATCTATGGCCTGTCGTTGGGCGCGGGCCCAACGGGCCCGGGGCAAAGACGTTCAGACGCGCTTTGCTTGACGCGAGGTGGTTGGCTCCTGGCTCTGCGGACTCCTGGCCATCACCACCCAGGGCTTGATCAGCCGCTGGAGCCACTACGGCTTGGGGGTGGCGCCCTTTGGCGCCTCAACCGTGCTGCTGTTCGGCCATCGGCGGAGCCCCCTGGCCCAGCCGCGCAACATCCTCATGGGAAACCTTCGGCACGGGTCCATGGGTGATGGGGTTGGCCGTGGGACTCACGATTGCCCAGGGCAACGGTTGCGCTGCCTGCATCCTCCGGCTGGCGCCGTGGCGCTGCTGGGGGTCTGGCCACACGCCAGACCAGGCGTCATCATGCTGCCAGTTTTCGTGGGATCCCTTCTGCTGACGGGGATGGCCGCCGCGTTCAGTCGTCTCAACGGCGATATGGCCGCCGCGTTCAGTCGTCTCAACGGCGATGCCGATCCCTATCCCCACCACTGGCTGTCATCGACGCGGGCAGCGGGGCGGGGTTCAGCCTTGTGGGAAGAAAACCCTGGCTAGTTTGACCGAAAGTCCCTAGCTGCCACCGGCATGGAAACCGTCCCCAGCACCCATCCGATCCTGCAGAGGATGCTGCAGCCCGGCCCTAAAAAAATCCTGGCCTGTGATGGAGGTGGGATCCGCGGCTTAATCAGCCTGGGAATCCTGGCCAAACTCGAGGCCGATCTACGCCACGCCTTGCGACAACCCGATCTGGTCCTCGGCGATTATTTTGATTTTCTCTGCGGTACCAGCACAGGCGGCATCATTGCCACTTGCCTCTCCTGTGGCATGTCAGTCAGCCAGGTGAAGGAGTTCTATGTTGCCAATGGCGAGAGCATGTTCCAACGGGCTAAATGGTATCAGCGACTGCAGGAAAAATACGTGGCGGAACCCCTTGCTGAACTGCTCAAGAGCGCATTGAACCGCCAGCTCAATGGGCCAAACCATCCATACAACAACACCGATCCCCCGGTGGAGCTGGGGGATCCACGCCTCAAAGGCCTGCTGATGCTGGTGATGCGCAATCACAGCACCGACTCCCCCTGGCCCGTCAGCAACAACCCCCTGGCCAAATACAACCATCCCGATCGACCTGACTGCAACCTGCACCTGCCGCTCTGGAAACTTGTGCGCGCCAGCACTGCCGCTCCAACCTTTTTCCCGCCGGAAGTCGTCACCTTTGCCGAAGGGACAAACCATGAATACAACTTTGTTTTTGTTGATGGCGGCATTACCACCTATAACAATCCAGCCTACATGGCCTTCCAAATGGCAACGGCTGAGCCCTACCACATCAACTGGAAAACCGGAGCGGATCAACTGTTGATCGTCTCGATTGGCACCGGCAACGCGCCGATGAAACGAGAAGAATTGAAACCCTCGGACCTCTGGCTGATTGACCATGCACGATCCATTCCCGCCGCCCTGATGAATTCCGCCACCGCTGGCTGGGACATGGTCTGCCGTTTGATCGGAGAATGCAGGTTCGGAGGAGTGATTGACAGCGAGTTTGGCACCATGATGCTTCCTCCCGGCGGATCGCTCACCCGCTCCAACTGGACGGGACCCAAACAATTTGCCTACGCGCGCTACGACCCCCTCACCTCGCAAGCCGCCCTCAATGATCTCGGCCTGTCCCACATCAGCGAGGCCTCCATGCAGGTCATGGATGATGTGTCCTTAATTCATGACCTCTTCCTGGTGGGATCAACCTATGCCAAGCGTTATCTCGACCTCAGCCAGCTGACCGGTTTCCTCCCAGAGGCGTAAACCCAATCCTTTGGCTTGGGAGACTGGCAGGGTTGGGCGGCTGGCGTTCCCCAGCCGCACCGCGTCGAGCCTTCCGCCCACATTCGCAGCGCCACAGGATCCGGTGCCATCCACTGGTTCAGCTACACGTGCAGACGTTCCATGAAAAGCTGACGGGCAGCATCGGGCACCTTCCATCGGTCAAGCGGGGGTTGCCGTCGTCGCGGCCGGTGGCGGTGGTGGACGCAGATGGACGGGATTGGCGGCTCGACAGGCGGGCCCTGTCTGCCCCAGCCATCCCCCAGCCGCGCCATCCTGAGCCCAACTCCAGCCGCCACCATGCCCCCCGCCCCCGCTCCCCCGGCCCTCACCGCCACCTACCTGGGCGCCAACGGCTGGCTGCTCGATTTCGGCGGCACGCGGGTGCTCGTGGATCCCTGGTTCACCGGGCCCTTGAGCTTTGGACCCATGGATTGGCTGCTCAAGGGGGAGCTGTCTTCACCCCAACCGGTGCCGGAGGATTTGGATCTGCTGCTCCTCAGCCAGGGCCTGCCCGACCACTGCCATCCCCCCAGCCTGGCCCTGCTTCCCCCTGCTCTGCCGGTGGTGGGCTCCGCCACGGCGGCGCGCCAGGCCCAGCGGCTCGGCTTCACCCAGGTCACCCCCCTGCGTCCGGGGGAGACGCACACCCACGGACCTCTCACCCTCACCGCCACCGCCGGCGCCGCCGTTCCCCAAATCGAAAACGGCTGGCTGCTCGACCATCCCACCGGCAGCCTCTACCTCGAACCGCACGGTTTCCTCAGCGCTGAGATCCCCCCCCGCCCACTCACGGCCGTCATCACGCCAGTGATCGACGTCGGCCTGCCCATCGCTGGTGCGTTTGTGCGGGGGCGCGGCGCCCTGCCCGACCTTCTCGAGCGGTTCCAGCCCGCCACCGTGCTCGCCAGCACCACCGGCGGCGATGTGCGCTTCAGTGGTCTGCTGGCCTCAGCGCTGCAGGTGCGGGGCACCCCCGCGGAGGCCGCCGCAGTAGTCGCCGCCGGGGGCAGGGGCTGCCGCTTCATCGATCCGGAGCCGGGTCAGGCCTATCTCCTCACAACCGTTGCGGCTGGTCCGGGGCGGTAGGGATCGGGAATGGGGTCGCGGCCTGGGGCGGTCATCGCCCATCGGGGGATTCACTTTCGCCAAAGGCTCGCCAAAGCAGGGCACAGTGGTCATCCCCCTGCGCAGTCTTGCCAGCGGACCAGTCGTCGCTGTTGTTGGCCAGCAGCCGCACTTGCGAACGATGAATGTAATCCGGTCTCTGCCCCATGCCCATGGCCGATCGCCGCCCCGCGGGGCGACACACAAAGGTTGCGTACCAGCTGTGATCACTGACTTGTGGTGGTCGCGGCAGGGGGTACACCAACAATCGCTGCCCGTTCCGCGGGAGTTGGCACGCCACGGACGCCGTGCCGCTGGGGGCTTGACGGACATTGGAGGGCGCGTCCACCACTTCCGCCCATTTGGAGCAATACACCTGCGCACCCGCCGAAAGGGGGGCCATGGCAATGGCGACCATCGTCAGGCACACCGCCCACGGCGATTGGGCAATTCGGGTTGGGAGGGTCACCATTCAGACCGAGATGGGGCGACAGGATCGAGGTAGGAAGGGAGCTACGGGGTCATGGAGGACGACGGCGTTGAAGGTGGGCTGGGAGGCAGGGCCCTGGGATCCATGGCCAACCACCGCGGCGTGAGGCCCCGTCGATCCTTGTGAACACGCAACAACGTCCCTTGCCCAGCCAGCATTTCCATTGTTGGAGACGTCCCATTGTTGGTCAGGGCAAAGCCCATCATCGGCGCAGGCAGGGCGGGCTCCCAGCGCGCCAACCAGTCCACGCTCAAATTGGCCAACGGGATGGCGGTCGTCACGAACAGTCCGGCTTCATAGGCACCTGCTCTGATCTCCGTCGACCAGGCATTGAGATAGACCGCCAGGGAGGCGGGATCGGCCCCCCACCCCCGCGGAGCCCCCATCAGCCCGATCACCACCCCGTCGCGACGGCGCCGGGTGGTGGCGGCGGTCGTGGCGGCCAAGCCAGGCCGTGGGCCC
>JBKCVY010000019.1:0-2715 GCA_046317475.1 Cyanobacteriota bacterium
GTCTCAAGAATCAGTGGGCCGCACGCAGCTACCACGGCTCGGAAGAGCACAACAGCCGAGCAGTGATCAATCGCTATCTCGGCTACTGGGATGCCAACCCAGCCACCTTGATTCCTCTCTCACCGGCTGAGTCTGCACCGCTTTACGTGGAGATGATGGGTGGAGGCGAGCGAATCATTGCCAAGGGCCAAGAGCTTTACGAGCAGGGCAAGTATCTGAGTGCGATCGAGATTCTCAACAAGCTGGTCTACGCGGAACCCGCCAACCAGCTCGCCAAAGATCGCCTCGCTGATGCCTTCGAGCAGGTTGGTTATCAGAAGGAGAGTCCCAGTGTTCGCAATAGCTTCCTGGCGGCAGCCTTCGAATTGCGTAACGGATTCCCCAGGGGTTCCACAAGCCAGCTGGTCAACCCCGATATGGTTCGAGCCATGTCCACCGACCTTCTGCTTGATTTCTTGGGTATCCGCCTCGATAGCCGCAAGGCGGCAGGCTTGGCGTTCGTTGTGAATCTCTCGACGCCAGACAATGGCGAGCAATACATCATTGAGTTGAGCAACTCAACCCTCACCAACAGCAACGGCTTTCAATGCCCATCGCCTGATTTGTCCATTGCCATCAACCGGAGCGACCTGGAGCTGATCATGTCAGGTGTCAGTACCTTCGCCGCCTTGGCTGCAGACGGGAAGGTGAAGCTGGCCGGCGATGTCTCCATCGTTCAGACCCTGCAAGAGCTCCTTGTGCAGTTCAGCCCAGATTTCGAGATCTTGCCAGGCACGTTGCCAACCAGTCAGCCAAAGGCAGACCATCCCGATCTCTTTCAACAGCCTGCACCCGCCAGCTCCGCGGGGGGCTGAAGACCTGTTCGCAACGGACGATCCCCACCCGCTGGCCAGCTCCCACAAGCACCCGCAGCCTGGTCCCCCAGCCTGTTGCCCGTGCCCCCACTCCCCCCTTTCGTCGCCCATGCCCCCTGTTGCCTTCCGTCTCCCCGTCTTCCGTCCGCTGGCCCTCGCCCGGTCGCTCGCCGTCCCTCCCCTCGGCGCCGCCATCCTCACCATGGCCGGTCCCCAACCCACCTACGCCGAGGCATTGGTGGAGCGCGGCGGGCGCATCGTTGACGTGGGCTCACTGGCTGGGGCGATCAAGGCGGCTGGAGCCTCCAGTCGGCGGGTGGATCTGGCGGGGCGCACCCTAATGGCGACGCCGCCGCGGAGCAGGCCCTGCGGGCGATTGAGAAGGCCATCCGCAACCACGGCATGGCCGATCACCGGCCGGTGTTCATCCACGCCAGCTATCTGCGGCCCGACCAGATCCAGCGGCTCAAGGCGGTGGGCGGAGTGCCCAGCTTCCTCACCAGCGGCCTGATCCCCGGCGGCGAAACGGTGCTGAAGCTCTGGGGTCCGGAGCGGGCCACCAACGCCATGGCGGCGATGAGCATGCGGCGCGCCGGGATCCCCTTCACCTTCAGCCATGACGCGCCGGTGAGCCCCCAGCCCTGGATCCTGCCCCTGATTGACGCGGGCGTGAACCGCCGCACCCCCTCAGGGATGGTGATTGGCGCGGAGCAGCGGGTGACGCCTTACCAGGGCCTCCAGGCCGTGACCGCCAACGCCGCCTGGTAGATCAAGGAGGACACCACCAAGGGCACATTGGAGGTGGGCAAGTTAGCGGATTTGGTGATCCTGCAGCGCAATCCCCTGAAGGTGGATCCAGCCACCATCAAGCACATCGCCGTGGTGGAAACCATCAAAGAGGGCCGCACGATCTTTCGGCGGGATGGGGCGCCCAGCGGTGTCCCGGCACCCGCCGGTGCGGCATTGCCCTGTCCCCACGAGCTGGTGGGGCACCAGGGCGAGGAGCGGGCGCTCACGCCAGAGGCCCAGCGCACACTGTCCTTGCTCAAGGCGGCGGCGAGGGGGAGTGGGGTGCCGTGAGCGGTGGATCCGCATCAATAGGAACGGAATTCCTCCGGGTTCACCCATTGCACTGAGGCCACTGGCGAGTTCAAGCGACAGACGAGAGCGGTCTGTGCTGACCAGACCCCTGGAGCAGGTCGGGGTTGTCCCGGTTCATTGGCCGGGTGCCATGGATGCTGGCTTGAGCGGCGAGAGACTGGCCTGTGCCCAGAGATCAGATCGCAATCCCGTCTTATAACAACCCTGGAATATCTCGGGACTGAAAATCTATGGCAGACTGGGAGTATCGCCGCTGGTAATCAGGCTTGTGGCCGCTTTTGATGTTGTGTGGAGAACAGATTTCTTCTCCCCTCCCTATGCCACCTCAACGCACTAGGCCTGTCGATGCAATCGCATGGATTCCTAAATCTTCTTTGTCTTGCAGTCTTTCTGGCTGGCCTCTTGGGACCTAGATTCTGGCCATCAATTCCCCAGCTTCTTTAGGTCCTTGTTGACAAGGCAATCGTGCAGAGCTTCCCGTCTCACCCTCGGCTTCACCTTCGGCCTCACCCTCCCCTTCGCCCCCCCGCCCTCACGCGCTGCTGCCCACGCCCCCATTTCCCCCGTCACCGCCCAGCCCCCCACTCCCTCCCTTCGCAGGCCCAGCGCCCGTAACCCCGCGACAACAACGCTCACCCCAACCTCCACCCTCCCAACGCCAGCCCCCAGCCCCAGCCCCGCCCCCAACTCCCTCCAGGCAACCCGCGAGCGCTTCCACCCCGGGCTCTCCAGCGGCGGCAGTGGGGCGGCGCCGGCGGGG
>JBKCVY010000020.1:0-8021 GCA_046317475.1 Cyanobacteriota bacterium
CTATGGGGCCTTCGCAGGACAATTACTGACCCTCACCCGCCGGGTGGGTGGCTTTGGATGGATCTGCCTTGTGTTTCCGATTCCCGTTCTGTTCTTCCTGGTGGTGTTTGTGCTGGCGATCCTGAACCTGGAGAAGGGAACGATCACCTGGAAAGATCGTACATTTTCAACACGTTAGGCATCCCTAATGTCCAGCCGGTCATGTTGACGTTGGAACTCAAGCACTTCGGCTTGATCTTCAGTCGGCAATGCGAAGATTGGGGCATGGCATGTTCCATTGTTTCTGAAGGCTGAAGGCCTGCTCCTTTTCCCCCTTGGCTGTCAGTTGATTCATGGACACCTGATGCGGTCGCAGTTCACCTGCTTCTGAAGCTGAGCCCGCTGCGTTTGGAGCTCCTGCAGTTCCCTTTCCGCCTCCTGCCGTTTCGCCTGTTGCTGGGCATCGTCAGCCTGGTTCCGGTTCGCCGTATCCATGGCAGTGATCTGTGCTTGCAACGCGGATTCCCGTCGCGAGGCAGAGTCCAGTTTGTTCCGCAGCGTCGTCTCGCTCAGTTGTCGGTCCATCTCCTCCCTAGTCGCCAGGTCCTGCCGATTGGTCTGTTCCCTGACGGTTCGCGAGATCCCGCAAAGCCTGGGATTGGGATTCTGTCGTCAGACGCTCTTGATTTTGCTGATTCCTACAGGTGGCAATACCCACCAGCAAAACGATCAGGGAGATCGAGGCCAGCCAGTACTTGTCTTGTCGTTTCATG
Source organism: Cyanobacteriota bacterium (assembly GCA_046317475.1). Classification (GTDB taxonomy): domain Bacteria; phylum Cyanobacteriota; class Cyanobacteriia; order PCC-6307; family Cyanobiaceae; genus Cyanobium. Next base: position 753 of record JBKCVY010000020.1, read on the forward strand.
ATTCGTAGTGTGAATAAGAGGATAAATTGCAAATGTTGGAGTCTCTCGCGAATCGCTCCCAAGCTGTCCATAGGAAACCCACTCTTGGGATCTTTCTGGCTGCCCGAAATCACCTTCCTCTACAACCGCCAGGCCTGGCGCCACTTGTGAACGGTGATCACATGGATGCTCAGCATCGGCGAGTGTTGCATTGTGCTGATCTGCGTGAGTAGAATTGGGAGGCGCCATGGGTGATCAATCTGTGGATTCGGGTTGACCATTCTCTCTTCGTCAGAAGGCAGAAGCCGTGGTTGCCGAGCAGTTGGTTGATTGGCAAGGAGATCACGCTGGCTTTCGCGTGCGGCCATGGGCTGTCGGATCAAGAGCGATTGACGCGACGAACGGGTATCCCGTCCTCCACGACCCCGCGGAGCAAAGCCTTCATGCACTCCCCAGGCTGCTGCAACCGGATGGACACCGAGGGAACAATCCTGGGTGATCCTTCGGGAATCGGCAGGGGCAAACTGATGACAACACGGATCGATTCAGCTACAATAATTGCCTGCTTCTGGTTGTCCATGCCATCGAAAGCAATAAGCAGTTGATCTTCGCTGATGCGTGCCACGATGGCGTCTTCCTGCAGAATCTGACGCACTCGTGACTCGATGACTTCCAGCACTTGCTCGGCGCTCTCGGCTCCATGGGTCTCGTGAATCACCCTGAAGTTGCGGAGGTCGCAGAGGGCAAAGGCCAGCGGCCGTGTCTGGCGACTACCTGGAGGATGTCGTCGCGACAGCGTCTCGATCAGTTGCGTGGGGCTCACCAACTCCAGGGGTGGCGGAATTTCCTGACACCGGAGCTTTCCGGCTTCCACTCCTTCCCAGCAGCAGATCAGCACGTCCCCCACCCGCACCACACGGAGGCTGGAGCGACGCTCCTCAGCGTTGGCTCCTGAGGGTTCAGCGATCTCACCGCAGGCCATGTCCTGGTCCGATTGCAGAGCCTGCTGGCAGAGCGCATGCACAACCACGGCCACATGCGCGGAGAATGCCTGATGCAACCGCCGACCCACCAGAGTGGGCGGGGCCAGCCCGTAGCGGCGGTATGCGGCTGTATTGGCTGCGGTGCAGATGAAGTCGGCAACACCTCCATCCGGCAGCCGCACAGCGCGCAACACGATCTGCGGGCCGCTCGGAGTCATCAGCACGTCGGCAAGCCGGTCCTGATCGAAGTCCCGACTCTGCTGCTGGCCGACCAATTCGCCGGCATCCTGAAAGGCGATCAGCCAGCGGCAGGCGATTGGGCCCTCTCCCCGGTGGGGCCCGGAACGGAGGCGCATCCAGCGGTAGACACCCTGCTTCGTTCGCAGACGAAGCAGGGGCTGGTGTTGCCAGAAGGCGTGTTCGGCTTCAAGGGCCTCCTCCGGATGCAGCAGGCTGTTCAGGCAGATCCCGAGCAGTTCCTGGGGACTCCAGCCCAGGACCGACTGGACCGAGGCGCTCACCCAGGCGACCTGATGATCTCCGTCCGTTTCCATCAGGAAGGCCGAGACGGTCTCCGCCAGAAGACGAGCGCGGTGCTCGTCGTCCGCCCGCGCAGTCGCGGGCCCCGTCAGATCACTCAGGTCGGTGAGGGTAAGGCAATGGCTCGCGATCCCGGCACCCTTCAGGCCACTGACCTCCGCGAGCACGCGGATGGGCTCCCCTTGATTCTGCTGCAGCTCGAACTCCGCCCGTTCGCTCCGGCCGGGAGTGACCCTGCACAGGCGCAGGAGGCTGGCCCGTTGCGACGGATGAAGCAGGTCGCCCAGTGGACGACCGAGCAGAGTTTCCGCGGGCCGATCGAGCAGCGCCGCCAGACGCGGATTCGCGAAGAGCAACCGGCCATCGGCGGACAGGGTTCCGATGCCGTCAGCCATCTGCTCGACGATGTCGCGGTAGGGCTCATGGGCACCCTGGGGCAGGAAGAAGCGGGTATCGTTGCCCGCGGGACCGTTGGCACCGACGAGCAGTACATCGGTGCGGCCGTTCGTGATGGCGTTGAGGGCCGCCTCCAGCTGATCGATGCGACGTTGCAGGGCCTCGCAGCTGCTGCTCTCCTGGTTGGTGTCTCGCAGCTGCGGGGGAGGGCTGCAGACCAGGCAGGGAACGGCCAGCACCCCGGCCTCCAGTGCAGCGGCGGGATTGCGCCTAATGTCCTTGATCCGAAGCTCAACTCGATCGGGTTGAACGTTCTCGCAGAGTTTGTGGATCGCGGCCAGTGCTCTTGCCGAGTGGGAGGCGGCACCGCAGACGAAGAGGGTCCACAGCCAGGATCGATCTTCGGAACTGAGGGACGACAGCTCTGGGGCAGGGGAGGGCATGGCTCAGGAGGATCCGGAATGGGCAAGAACGTGGCTCAGCCGCTGCCGAAGTTTGCGCAGGGTCCGCCGTTCGAGTCCCTGGACGTAGCTCTTGCTGACCCCCATCATCCGGGCTGCTTCGGAGAAGGAGCGGCACTCGTGTGATCCATAACGAAGGATGAGCAACTGCTGTTCTGGGCCGTCGAGCGTACTCACATGATCATGAAGCCAGTGGTAGTCCTCCTCGGGGGTGAGGATTCTCTCATCACTGACAAGATCAATCAGGCAGCTCTCGCCATCGCCGTTTGCTAAAGGTTGATCGAGGGAAAGGGTGCGGCATTGGGAGAGCACTTGCAGTGACATCTCAAGCAGATAGGCTTTCGCGCCCAGGCTGTATGCCATGGCCTGGCTGGAGAGAGGCTGCTGGGAGCTGGCCTGCAGGAGCTTGGCGCGATTGGCCAAACGTTGAATCTGGCTGGGAATCTTGATGCTGCTCCCATCCTCTTGTAGATAGCGGTTGACGGATTGTCGGATCCACCAACTTCCATAGGTTGAGAATTTATAACCACGACTGGGATCAAACTTTTCGACGGCTCTAATCATGCCAAGGTTTCCGGCCTGAAGCAGATCCAGCATTTCCAACTGGTGATGCTCAATCCAGCCGCGATAGCGACGACATATCGCCACGACGAGCCGCAGATTGGCTGAGATCATACGGCTCTTGGCACGGGCCCCACTTCTCCGCAGTGCTAGGGGCGGCTCGGGATGGCGGAGCCACTTTTGCACGATGCCCCCGAGGTGAAGTTCCTCAGCGGGGGTGAGAAGAGGGATCATGCCTACATTCCGCAGGTAATCCTGTAGTCCATCAATAGAGATGTTGCGGTGCTGAGTGGCAGCGGTCTGAGATTGTAGGCGCACGGCTTCAGCGGAAAGGTTTCGTGGTCTCATCAGGGTTGAAGAAGCGGTGCCTGCCGACCCATGCGAAGGGCATAATGCACCCTGCCCCCAAAGGGACAGCTCAATGAAAAAGAGGTCCTGAAAAGTGATATCCTGACAAATTTAATGCTACATGCCTTTCACTGTGAGCAGGAAGCTGGGCGGCGTTCCCGGCATCTTTGAGGTAAAGCTGCACCTTGCTGATAGTTTGGGCTTCAGGATCGATTCCGGATCAAAGTCGAACATCGCTGCGTCCTGATCTCCTCCCTGCCGATCTGCGCGGCTACTGCGAATAGATCAGGACGCTGTAGGGAGCAATGCACACAGAGGCGTGGTAGGGCATGCCATCGCACTCGCCCGGATGAGCCTCAGCATCGCAACTGCCATGCCCCTCGAAGATCTCGCTGTAACCATGCCAGTCACTGTTGAAACGCAGTTTCCAGGTTCCACTGGCAGGAAAGCCCAGGACGTAGTCATCCTGAGCCTGACGGAAAAAGCTGGCGATGACCACAACGTCATCAGCAGGACCTCCCTGATCCCAGCGGTGGAATGCCAATACCTTGCGCTCTTCATCGAGGTGATAGGCCTGAGTGAACTGTCCACTGAGGCCCCGGGTTAGCCCTTGCCGATTCAGACGGAGATGAATCAGATCCCGATACAGTAGAACGATCCCTCGGAACTCGTCTCTCTGTTCCCAGTCCAATGGCACCGTGTCACGAAACGAGCCGCATTCGAGAAACTCCTGGCCCTGGAACAACATGGGAATACCCGGAGCCGTGAAGACCATAGCCGCTGCCATGGTGGAGCGTTTCTGCGCGTACCATCCTGCGGGATCATTCTCGTCCACCTCCTGGGGGATCCGCGCTTGTCCGTTGGCGACATCATCATGGGACTCACTATAGATAACGCGCTCAAAAGCATCATCGTTATAGCGATAGAGAATCGCATCCCGAATGCTGCTTAATGATCGGTCCTGATCCTGCACCGCGATCACAGCCTCGCGAATGGGCTGAACAAAGTGAGGATCCCATTGCGATCCGAATCCCGCGCCACCGGCGCCGACGTCTTTCGTGATCCAGGCATTGCCTTGCAGGTCTTCTGCAATAGTGATGAAGCCAGGGCGGGAAGCCGCTGCGGTTTCGTTGATCGCCTGCAGAAGACTCCATCCATCAGGCAGCTCCTGGGAGCCGCCTTCACCACTGCAACGAATGTACAGTGTGCTGTCAAAACGGAGACCATCGAGGTGGTACTCTTCAATCCACATCCTCACGTTATCGAGAATGAACGCACGAACCTCACCGCGGCCATAATCGGGTCGGGTCTCCCCCCACGGGGTGACAGCTCGATCGTCATTGTAGAAATAAATACCACCTCTGCCATTCTCTGACCAACCATCAAATCGCCAGAGGTCTAGATCACTCGGCCCAAAGTGATTGTAGACAACATCAAGGATCACGCCGATACCGGCCTGGTGGGCCCGCCGGATGAAGCGTTTCAGGCCAAGAGAGCCGCCATAGTCTGAATCAACCGCATAGAGATGGGAAGGGTTGTAACCCCAGGACCGCATGCCAGCGAACTGGCCCACGGGCATGATCTGGATGGCATTGACGCCCAGCTGCTTCAGATGCTCGAGCCGAGACGTGATGGTAATGAATTTTCCGGGACGGCTTGGATCGTCATCATTAAAAGTACCGACATGCAATTCGTAGATGACGAGCTCATTCCATGTGGACAAGCAGAAGTCGTCGTCCGACCAGTCAAAGTTGGGATCATGGACAATGGCATCTCCGACCGAACTAGTAACTTCTCTGGCATGGGGGTCAATGCGCTTGATCACCTCCGTTTCTGTGGTCAGTTGGTACTTATATCGATCTCCAACCCGAGCCCCCTCGACCTCGACAAGCCAGCAGCCATGATCATCAGGCTTCATCGGATGAGCATCACCATCCCAGTTATTGAAAGTGCCGATGACAGAAGCACCCTTGACATGCGGTGCCCAGACACGGAACGCCACACCATTGGCTGTGAGGGTGGTGCCCAGCAACCCGGAAATCATCTCCTCGCTCATGCTTGAACAATTCGGCGAGGGTAAATCGTAGATCCCTTTTGGCACTAGGAGGTGATAAAAGCCACGGCCAAGGGTAATAATTTGTTACATCGACCAAAACGCTCTGCTGGTCTGGGATCTGCTCCTTTTCGTTGGCGGCGCCATAGAGAGTCACCCCAGACGCGAATCGACAGACCTGAGCGTGGCTACTCTTTTAGGGAAGGCATGGGGGTGAAGGCAAGTTGAATCAACCATTCAAGCATTTCTTTTTCCCCATGAGTGATCGGGTAATCTCCCTGATCGCTGTACAAGCCCTCTGCCCCATTGCACTCTTAGCCATGACCAACCAAGAAAGCGCTGTCGCCAAGGATGCCGAAGGCAAGCTGGAATCCGCCTATGGCGAACTCACGGGAGACACTGGTCACCAGATCAAAGGCAAAGCCAAGCAGATGGAGGCCTCGGCCATGAACGTGGCCGAAGACATCAAGCAAGGCGTTCAGTCAGCTGCTCAGAAGGGTGCCGGAGCGGCCAAGAAGCTCTCCGAAGACCTGAGCTGACATCTGAAGGTGCCATCTCCGTATCGGGGGTGGCACCCGCTTCCTTGTTTTCCCTTTCTGGAGAAAGTGCCATGCTGGAACTCATCGCGGTTCTTCTGATCGTTCTTTGGCTGCTCGGGATGGTCACTTCCTTTACATTGGGAGGCCTGATCCACATCCTGATCGTGATTGCGGTTGTTGCTGTTCTGCTGCGACTGATCAGCGGTCGTCGTGTCTGATCGGCGATTCCCGGTAACCCAGGGGGTGGGTGTCAGCTCCAGGCCCCTCGCCCTTGACAGAACCCAGGCAGCCGCTTTGATCTCAGTACGAGATATCCCGAGACATTTCCTCCCCCAGCCGGCGTCAGCGATTCCGACTGGGAGGCGACACTGCCTGTGGTGCGGGCGCTGTTGGAGCTACTGATCAACCGTGTCGCCCAGCTGGAGGAGCAGAAGAGCCGCAGCTCCAGAAACTCCTCAAAGCCTCCCCCCTGAACGATCCCAACCAGAACAGGTGCTGCCACGGATGGCCCTGCTGCATCAGGAATACACCGGCATGTTTCGTTGGATGGGCGAGGTGAACCTTGTCAAGCAAGCCCTCTTGAACAATGGACACCAACTGTTGCCAGCCCAGCGTATCGCCTCCTAGCAACCCTTCATGGCGGAACTCAAGAAACGCGCCATCCCGATCGCGATCCATTCCGTTCTGGGCAATGACAAGGAGCCGCTCACATATCTGCGCCTCCTCGATGAGGTGCTGCGGCGCTATCCCAACCTCTCCTTCGACATCTCCTGGCGGGTGCTCTACGACCAGGTGTTCAAGGATCCCGCCAAGCGGGATCTCTACGTGGCGCTCCTCAATCGTTGGCCCAACCGCTTCATCCCCGGAACGGATTTCGTCGCCGCCGCTGGCAAGACAGAACAGGTGTATCGCGAAGAGTTGGCCTTGACCAGTTTCATCCTGGCCAAGGTGAATCATGAGGCTTAACGGCGCATCGCCCTGGGACAGAACGATTTTGAACTCACCGGGTTAGAGGCCACGGCTCCACGGGTCTGCGGCATGGCCTGAGATGGGGCATTGGGCCAGGCCATCCCCGTGGCGTCCATCCATGTCCTTCATCACAACCTCACCGTCAGCTTGGCCTCAAAACTTGCGCAATTCACGGCGCACCTTCAACGGGTCCCCCGAATGGTTCTGGTTGACCAGGAGGAACGACACGGTTGCGAGCACCATGCCCAGCACGGCAAGAATGGGCCACCGGCTGGTTCGCCGCCGCACGACGCGCCAAGCGGACCGCCCCGGGCCCAGCCGCGAGCTGGTTGGCAGTGGCCGGGTTGGGCGTCGACGTTGTCCCATGGCAGGTGATGGCGGAGAGGGCAGGGCTCCCAGTCTCACGCCACAGCCGCATGGAGCCACCATGGGTGCAGGGG
>JBKCVY010000021.1:0-5768 GCA_046317475.1 Cyanobacteriota bacterium
TGGGGCGCGGAAGAGGTGCTCCACTTCGGCACCCATGGCTCCTGGGAGTACATGCCGGGCAAGCAACTGGGCATGAGCGAAACCTGCTATCCCGAGTCCCTGATCGGCGCCCTGAAGAACTTGTATTACTACGCCGCCAACAATCCCAGCGAGGCCACGATCGCCAAGCGACGCGGCTACGCGGAAACGATCAGTTATCTCACGCCGCCCGCCGAAAATGCTGGCCTCTACAGGGGGCTCAAGGAATTGGGCGAATTGGTGGGCAGCTATCAGCAGCTGCGTGAGAGCAGCCGTGGCGTCCAGATCGTGAATGCAATTGTGGAAACCGCCCGCCAATGCAATCTCGATAAAGATGTTGTTCTGCCTGAGGAGGATGGGGCGGCCTTGGATTTGGAGGCCCGCGATGGGGTGGTGGGCGCGGTCTACCGCCAGTTGATGGAGATCGAGAGCCGCCTGCTGCCCTGCGGGTTGCACACCATCGGCAAGCCGCCCACGGCGGAAGAGGCCATCGCCACCTTGGTCAACATCGCCGCCATTGAACGGGAGGAGGAGGGCATCCGCTCCCTGCCGGGGTTGTTGGCGGAAGCGCTGGGTCGCTCGATTGAGGATGTTTATCGGGGCAATGACGCTGGCGTGTTGGCGGATGTGGAGCTCAACCGCAAGATCACCGAAACCAGCCGGGCCGCGGTGGGCGCCATGGTGAAGGAGGTGACGGGCGCGGATGGGCGGGTGACGCTGCGGCGCAACTTTGGATGGTTGTTTGATCTGTTGGAGCGGATTGGCATCCGGTTTCCGAGCCCCTGGCTGGCGGCATGCCGAGGAGCGGGATTCACGGCGGTGAATCAGGAGGAGCTCGACAAGCAATTCGGGTATTTGCGCTTCTGCTTGGAGCAGGTTTGCGCCGACATGGAGATGGGCAGTCTGCTGCGGGCCCTGGATGGTGAATATGTGTTGCCAGGGCCTGGTGGGGATCCGATCCGCAATCCGGGCGTGCTGCCCAGCGGCAAAAACATCCATGCGTTGGACCCCCAGGCGATTCCCACCCGGGCGGCGATCGCGGCAGCGAAGGTGGTGGTGGATCGGCTGTTGGAGCGCCAGCGAGAGGAGCAGGGGGCCTGGCCGGAAACGATCGCCTGTGTGCTCTGGGGCACGGACAACATCAAAACCTATGGCGAATCCCTGGCGCAGATTTTGTGGTTCATCGGCGTGCGGCCGGTGCCGGATTCCCTCGGTCGGGTGAACAAGCTGGAGTTGCTTTCCCTGGAGGAATTGGGCCGGCCACGGGTGGATGTGGTGGTGAATTGTTCGGGAGTGTTTCGGGATCTGTTCATCAACCAGATGGCCTTGATTGACCAAGGCGTGAAGATGGCCGCCGAGGCGGAGGAGCCGGAGGAGATGAATTTCGTGCGCAAGCACGCCCGTCAACAAGCGAAGGAACAGGGCATGAGTTTGCGGGAGGCGGCCACACGGGTGTTTTCCAATGCCAGCGGCAGCTACAGCTCCAATGTGAACCTCGCCGTGGAAAACAGCACCTGGGAAGAGGAAGGAGAACTGCAAGAGATGTATCTGAAGCGCAAAACCTTTGCCTTTAATGCCGACAATCCCGGTGAGATGAACCAGAAACGTGAGGTGTTTGAAGCGGCGATGAAAACCGCCGATGTCACCTTCCAAAATCTTGATTCAGCTGAGATTTCGCTGACGGATGTCAGCCATTACTTCGACAGCGATCCAACCAAGCTGATCGCCAATTTGCGTGAGGATGGTAAGGCCCCTGCCAGCTACATCGCCGACACCACCACGGCCAATGCCCAGGTGCGCACCCTTGGAGAAACAATTCGCTTGGATTCGCGAACCAAGCTTCTCAACCCAAAGTGGTACGAGGGAATGTTGAATTCTGGATACGAGGGGGTGCGGGAAGTGGCCAAGCGTCTCAATTTCACGCTCGGCTGGAGTGCCACCAGTGGACAGGTTGACAACTTTGTCTATGAAGAGGCTAACGACACCTTCATTAACGATGAAGAGATGCGCAAGCGCCTGCTAGAGCTCAATCCCCACAGCTTCCGCCGCATTGTGGGCACCTTGCTGGAGGTGCATGGGCGTGGTTACTGGGAAACCAGTGAGGAGAATATTCAGCAGCTGCAGGACATTTATCAGGAAATTGAGGATCGGATTGAGGGGGTGAGCAACCCGTCAGCACCTGTCTAGAAGCACCCTCACACAGCACATTGCCAGAGAATGGCTCTGGGAGCAAGGACCCCAGTGACACCCATATCCCCTACGGGCTGGTTGTCGCTGGGGGAGAAGGCCGCCCCTCAGCCGCTCCCGGGGCTCCCGGGTTCAGTTGGGCAATGACGATTGACAACCAACTGCTGAAAGTGTAAGATTCCCTACAAATTTCCGAGGAAACCAGTCGGCTTCTGGTTTTGTGCATCTATGACTTCCGTATTTCATTCCAAGCCTTGGCCCCACGTAACGGTCGATAACTTCTTGACACCCGAAGATTTTCATTACTTAAGTTCCATTGATGTTGTTGTTGATGGAGATTGTAAAATCAAGGTTCTTGATAATCATATTGATCGAACGGGCGCGGTGAATTCATCGAGTTGCATTGATCCCGTCAAGTTGGCTGAGATGAATCAGCGCTATCATCCCATCATGATGAGTTACATGCGCGGATTGGCGCCGGCCAAGGCCAGTCTTTATACACACAGTGAATTTCATATTGTGCTTTCCCGTGATGGTTACTCCCATCCCATCCATGATGACACGCCAAATAAGTTGCTGAGTTGTGTCGTTTACCTCGGTCCAGAGCAGAATTTGGGCACCTATCTCTACCGGGCTAATGATGCTGACCAACTTGAGAAGATTGTTGAATGGAAACCCAATCGCGCCTTGCTTTTTGCACGGAGAAACCAAGAGACTTGGCATTCCTATGCCTCCCTGCCAGATGCCAAGCGTTTGACACTAGTGTATAACTTAATGACCGCCCATGCCGGTAGCGCAAGCGTGGTGGAGGGGATGAGGCCAGTGGATGTGACTTCCTTTAAGGTGCGCTCGAAATTGAAAAAGATGCTTGGTGTTGAAACGCCACTGCTAAAGTGAGATTCAGCGTGATTTATGATTAAGGGCTTTTGGTAATCATAAAATTGTAATTTGGTTCTTATGCTTATTGGATGCTGCTTATTAGCTACATACTGCTTATTGGCTGCATGCACCTGGTTGACTCATTCAGTTTTTAATTAATTACATCCGAGGCCATTCGTCTCGCGTCAAGTCCGTTGGTCGTAAGGGCTTTGTCGCTGAGAAATGTGGCACCGAACTAAGGTGCCAATGATGGCTATGCCGCCCACAACGCTCTCCAAGCTGTCGTCGTCGAGCAGGGAGGGCTCTGGGGCGATGGAGTCAAAATGGACCTTTGGGGGTTCGCTGGCGTTCACGGTTTACCCCGCGTATGAATGCCATTTTATCCTCTCCCCCGCTGGTTGGCTGGCCGCGTTGGTGTATGGAAGGGCGCCTAAACCAGGGCTCAACCCCCTGGGAGCGGGGCTTGGGACCCAGCCGCCCCGAGGACACGATTGCGTCCACCACCATGCCCACCGCCTCGCCATGGCGTGCGGGAGGGGGCCCCGCGGGAGGGTCCCTTAGGGTTTTGATTCCTCTGGCGGGCCTGCCAGCCTTGACTCTCGCTGTGGCCGGGTCTACAGTAATTTTGTCGGCAGGAGTTGTAGCAACATGGCCCTGGATCAAATTCTGTCCTCCAGTGCAACACGTGAGGTTCTCTCCATCGGCCGGTCGCGCGACAGCTTGATCAATCACAACGGCGATCGGGATTGGTTTAAAGTTAGTCTTGTGGCGGGTAATACCTACAAATTTACTGTCACCAGAAGTGGAACATTTGATCCCGTTCTCCGTCTGCGCGGTTCCAGCGGAACCGTGATCGCTGAGAATGATGATGTTGATTCTCGTACGCGAGATTCACTCATCAATTTCAAGCCCACCACCACGGGTGTGTATTACTTGGACGTGGGTGGATTTAAAACTTCAACCGGCTCCTATCGTCTGAGATCCAGTTTGACGAAAGCAGCTTCCACGGGTAGCAGTAAGCCTACTTCCAGTAGCCTTCTCCCCAGTCGGCCCGCGACCTCCAGGTTGGATGGGATCCGCGCCAGTATCCTCCCGCAAGTTCTGCGGACGCAACAAGTGGGATCCCAGGACGCCGCCCGTGGCGCCTCCTCTTTAATGTCAACGATCCGCTCCGATTCCCGTTATAGATCAGGCCTTGCCAGTTCGGGATTAGTGATGGATCCGCTGTATGAGGCCGCATCCTCCTCGAGTTATTCGAGATTCATCTAGTCTGCGGTACCATCAATCCATGGCCGTGCGCACCACCTGCGCCGTAGAACCCCTCTCGCTCCTGCTCACCTCAATGCCGGCCTGAATCCGTTCCTTTAGGGCACCGACATGGCTGATGATGCCCACCAGACGGCCTCCCTCCCGCAGCCGGTCGAGTTCATCCATGGCGAGTTGGAGATTGTCCGGGTCGAGGGTGCCGAAGCCCTCATCAATGAATAGCGCCTCCAGGTGCAGGCCGCCGGCGCGGGCCTCCACCGTGTCGGCTACGCCCAAGGCCAGGGCGAGGGATGCTTGGAATGTTTCACCGCCCGACAGGCTGGCCACCTCTCGCTCCTCCCCCGTGTAGGCATCCAGCACCCGCAGGCCCAGGCCCGCCTGCCGTCCGCCCCGTCCGCCCCCGTCGCTGAGGCGCAGCTGGTACCGGCCGGAGGTCATCAGGTCGAGGCGAAGGTTGGCGTGGCCGCAGATCTCCTCCAGGTAGGCGGCCAGCACCCAGCGCTGTAAGGAGATGTATGGGGGTGCTTTGCCCTGGCAGCGCTCGGCCACGCCCACCAGCAGTTGGGCCTCCTCCCGCCGCTGGGCCCAGAGGTCCTCGCCGCGCCGGTGCTCGGCGGCCAGGTTGGCGAGGTCCCGCTGGCTGGCCCGGGCCTGGCTGAGGCGATCGAGGGCCGCCAGGCGCGCCCCATCCGCCGCCCGCCAGGCGGTCTCCGCCGCGGCGGTGTCCGGGCAGGTCTCCGGCAGGCCAGACAGATCTTCCGAGGCCAGGAGGCCGCGCAGCTCGATCACCTCGGTGTCGTAGGCGGTGATGCGTTCCAGCCAGCGCTGCCGGCGGTTGGCGTCTTCCATGGCGGTTTCCGCCGCCTGGGCCGTTTCGAAGTCGCTGCATGCCAGATCGCTGGCCAGGCGCGCGGTGCAGTCCTCCAGGCGGCTGGTGGCCCGCCCATGGGCCTGGCCGCAGGCCGCCAGCGCGGCCAAAGCCCGCTCCAGCGGGTCGAAGGCCGCGAGGGCGGCCCGGGGATCCACGCCTTCCCCCAGCTGCCGTTGAATGGCCGTCCGCAGGGCGCGGCCCCGCTCGCCCGCCTCCAGGGCCGCCTCCCGCGCCAGGGCGATCCGGGTTTGGACCTGGCCCAGGCCCTCCTCCAGCTCCCGCAGGGCGAGATCATGGGCGGCGAGGGCGCGTTCCAGGCTGCCGAGGGCCCCGGCGGCCGCGATCGCGCTCGTGAGGCCCGCCGTGGCCTCCTCCGCCAGGGTCCGCGCTGTGTCGGGCGCGGCGGCGGCGGCGCCGGCCTTCTCCTCCATGGCGCTTAACGCCTCCTGGGAGCGGGCGACGGCGGCCGCGGCGTCGCGGGCGGCGGCGGTGGCGGCGTCCAGCGCCGCTTCCGCCGCCCTGATCTCCGCGTCGCTGGGGCTGGAGT
>JBKCVY010000022.1:0-7513 GCA_046317475.1 Cyanobacteriota bacterium
GTGTTCTCCAACTTCATCAGTGGCCTGTGGCTGCTGATTGAGGGTTCCGTGCGCCCCGGGGAGGTGTTGATCCACGAGGGGGAAGCCTGTGAGGTGCGCCAGCTCGATCTGCGCGCCGCCACCTTGCTACGAACCAGCGACAACGCCGAGCTGGTGGTGCCCAACCAAAATTTCTTCACCTCCACCACCACCACCTACACCCGCAGCGACCGAACCCGTCGCTGTGGCTTTGAGGTCACGGCCCCCAGCACCTGGGCCCCCGATCGGATGATTGGCCTGCTGGAGGAGCTGGCGCTGGCCCATCCTCAGGTGCTGCGCCATCCCGCACCGAAGGCTTTGTTGTTGAGCTTCAGCCCCACTTCCCCCAGCTCCCGCTTGTCGTTTTCCATTGTCGATCCCCTGCGTGCCAGCGCCATCACGTCGGAGGTGAAACTGAATGTGTGGCGACGGTTTGACGCGGAGGGGCTGCTCCAATCCCCAACCGGAGAGGGATCGAGTTCGCCCGCCACCTGAATCCGCCGCACCGCCTTGGCGGCCATGGGCCGCTGTGGAATCAAGGACGGGGCGGCAAGGTTCGGGTCATGACGCGACTGACCACCACCCCCAGCACCACCGCGATGTAGAGGGGACCCAGGACGCTGAGGGCAACGCTGGCCATCTGGGCGACGGGTTTGACTGGAGCGATGTCGCCATAGCCCACGGTGGTGAGGCTGACGAAGGCGAAATAAATGATGCGCTGCACGTTCAAATCCCAGATGGAGGTGGCTTCCAGGGCGGAGCCCGATGGAGGGAGTTGGAGGGGGGCGCCAGTGACGGCATCCCGAAAGCTGCCTGGCACCAGGCTGTCGATCACCATCAACATCAGGCCACCGCTGATGCCAAGGAGCAAGTAGCCCGCCAGACCACCCGCCACCAGGTCGCCTTCGTCAGGGGACTCCCGGGCCAAGCGATGCAAAAGCCGCAGGAGGCTCCATCCCGTGAACACCAGGAAGAGAGCCAGCAGGGGCAAACCGGTGGAGAGCAGGCTGCGGGGACTGAAGACCCACACAAATTGGGCCACCACACAGGCCACGCCCATGGCCTGAAACAGCCGTCTCCCCCAAGGTGTCCGCCAGGGGGGCCGTTGGCTCAGACCCACCACCAACTGAAGGCACAACAGGGGATAGCCCAGCCAGGTCAGGTGGGCCAGCCACGGGGGCATGGCCGTGAAGACCAACACCCCCAGGCACAGCCAGAGGAGGCGTCGCAGGAAGACATCCTGGCTTTTGGGGATCGGGCCCACCGGGGATGGGGGGGCTAAGGGTGAGCGACGCTCCTCCATGGCCTGCCGTTCCGTCCGGGGTCAACCGGGCTCAGGAGGAGGCCAGCAGCTCCTTCTCCCGTTGCAGACTTTTCACCTCATCGCGACGGAAAATCAGCACGCTCAAGGGGGGCAGGCAGAGGTCAAGGGACTGCTCATAGCTGTGGATGGCCCAATCATCCGAAAACTTGCCACCCAAATTGCCCAAATTGCTGCCGCCGTAGCGGCCACTGTCACTGTTGAACACCTCCGCGTAGAAGCCTGGCAACGGAACACCGATTCGATAGTGAGAATGGGTTTGGGGTGTGAAGTTGGCAATCACCACAAGCCAACGTCCAGTGATGCTTTCACGGCGCATGAAGCTGATCACCGAATTGCTGGTGTCATTGCAATCAATCCATTGGAAGCCATATTGACTGAAATCATCCCTCCACAGGTCTGGCTCCTCTTGGTAAAATTTATTCAAATCATCAATCATGCAGAGCAGTTTTTGATGGGGCTCATATTGCATCAGCTCCCATTGCAAATCTCCCCAGACATTCCACTCGGCACGCTGGCCAAACTCCATGCCCATAAAGATGGTTTTCTTGCCTGGGTGGGTCCACATGTAAGCCAGCAACGCGCGAACGTTGGCGAATTTCTGCCAATCATCTCCAGGCATTTTGTGGAGTAGATTGCTCTTGCCATGCACCACTTCGTCGTGGCTCAGGGCCAGCATAAAGTTTTCTGTGAAGGCATACCAAATAGAAAATGTAACGTTGTTCTGATGAAACTGGCGAAACCATGGATCCAGTTCAAAGTAATCCAACATGTCATGCATCCAGCCCATGTTCCACTTCAAATTAAAACCCAAACCGCCAATGTCCGTGGGTTGGGTTACGAGGGGCCAGGTGGTGGACTCTTCGGCGATCGAGAGGGCGCCAGGAAAGTGTTGGAAGAGAACGTGGTTGGCCTGTTGAAGGAACCGCACCGCTTCCGTGTTTTCCCGGCCGCCATGTTCGTTGGGTAGCCATTCCCCATCAGGACGCAGATAGTCGCGATAGAGCATGGAGGCCACGGCATCAACGCGGATGCCATCAATATGGAACTCCTCAAACCAAAAAACCAAGTTAGCCACAAGGAAGTTGCGAACTTCATTGCGGCTGTAATTGAAAATCAGCGTTCCCCATTCTTTGTGTTCACCAATCCGGGGATCCCCATGCTCATAGAGATGGGTGCCGTCAAAAAAGGCCAAGCCATGGGCATCCTTCGGAAAGTGGCCCGGCACCCAGTCCAGGATCACGCCAATGCCGTCCGCGTGGCACCGGTCGACAAACGCACGAAATTCATCGGGCGTGCCATGGCGGCTGGTGGGCGCATACCAACCGGTAACTTGATAGCCCCAAGACCCATCAAAGGGATGCTCGGAGATCGGCAGCAATTCAATATGCGTGAACCCCCGCGCCTTGACGTAGGGAATCAGCCGATCGGCCAACTCGGAATAGGTCAGTAAGCGTGCGCCCGGTTTGAGATCCGCCGCGGGTACGGGTGGCCGGGCGGTGCCATCGGGCTCGATGTACGGATCGTCGGCCGCGGCATGGAGCCAGCTGCCCAGATGCATCTCATAGACCGCGATCGGTTGATCGAGCGGATTGCGGCTGTCACGCTGATCGATCCATTGGCCATCATTCCAGTGATAGCGCCCGAGCTCCGCCACGACGGAGCCATGGTTGGGTCGCACCTCGTGGCGAAAACCATAGGGATCGGTCTTTTGGTAACAGTGGCCGTTCTGGGCGCGAACTTCGTACTTGTACACCATGCCGACGGGGACCCCGGGGATGAACAGCTCCCAGATCCCCCCCAGGCGCGACTGCATCGGATGGTGGCGGCCATCCCAGCCATTGAAATCACCCAACACCGCCACGCTGCGCGCATGGGGAGCCCACACGCAGAACTGCACACCCGTCACCCCGTCCCGCTCACTCGGGTGGGCCCCCATGAACTTCCAGATGTGGTGATGGTTGCCCTCGGCGAACAGGTGCCGATCCAGCTCCCCCATCCATTCCTGACGGAAGGCCCAGGGATCCTGCTGAAGGTGCTCTATGCCCGCCCGACGCACCCGGTAGCGGTAGGTGGTCCCGGGGTTCTGATCCAGTTCCGCCTCAAAAATCCAGGGATGGTGGGGCGTGGCCATGGCAAGCGGTTCGGCACCAGGCAGCAACAGCTCCACCTGTTCCGCGTCGGGCATCCAGCAGCGCACCACCCACCGCTCCCCCTCCAGGGGCTGGGGGCCCAGCACGGCCAGGGGATGGTCGTGACGGCACTCCGCGAGCCGGTTGGCATCGTCGACCATCCACGCGAGGGGGGTCATGGGCTGAAGGAGGCAAAGGAGCTCAGCGGGAGCTTACGGCGAGCTTGCTCGCCATCCCCGGGCTCAGGGCTGGCTGACGGGAGTGGCGAGCTGGGGATCAATAGGAAAATCGACACCAACAATTTGGTTTGTGTTGTCGAGAATCACGAATAAATTATCCGTCGTGCGCGTGAACTGGATGTTCACCAGCACCAATTTCAGGTCGGCCGTGCTCTCGGAACGAAGAATGCGCCGCACACTGATCACATTGCCGGTACGCCGTTGTAGAACTTGCCACTTGCGCTGCAGGGCCGCCGGTGGAATTTCCTCCTGCATTTCGGGCGAGAGGAAGCTGGTGGCGGCCACGAAGCGGCCGTCCATCACAGCTGCCATGAAGTCGCCCACCACTTTCTCCGCTGGCTGGTCGGCCACATTGATGTGGTAGCCGGCCAGGCGGCCCTTCTCATCAATCACCATCAGCAGCATCCGCTCGCCAGCGCTGGTCTTCAGGCGGGCTTCCACCGTGCTGGAATCAATGGCGGGAATCACAGACGTGATCTCCCAGGAGAGGATTTTGGGTTGTTTGCGCATGTTCATCGCCACCAAATAGGGGCTGGTCATGCGTTGCAGTTCCGGCGCGAACTGGTTGTAGCGGGCTTGGGCATCGCCATCCCGCAGGGCCTGGAGCACCCGCTCCGCCGCCGCCCGGGCCCGTGCCTCAACCGCGGCCGAGCTGGTGGATAGGGGCGTCCGCCCCGCTGTGCCCGTGCCGCCGGGGGCCCCTGCCTGGGCCAGGGCTGGTCCCCCCGGGCACGTGGTGGCCAGAGTCGCCATAGCGAGGGCAGCCACTCCAAGGCGCAGGAGCACGGGGGGCATGGAAGAGGGGGTCAAGACGTGGTCAGTTTGCTGCAAGGGGCGGCTCCTCGCCATTGGACCTAAGGGGAAGCAAGGGGGTGATCACCAGTTCCGCGACGTCGAGCGACAGGGTGAGTGTGATCAGGCGATGGGCAGCGGTGGAACCACCCCGCGGCTGGTGGCCATCGCCGGCGTTGACGGCCACCTGGGGCCAGGCCGCCGCGGCCAGGGATAGCCGCAACCGCTCACCACCCCGCAAGGTGGCCGCCAAGGGGTGCAGGCGCACCAGACGCACCAGGGGCTCCAGGGCCGTGGGACCCAACACCCGCAGCACCCCGGTGCAGAGCACCCGCGCCTGGCGCCCATCGGCGCTCACCACCGCCAGGGCCGCGCAGAGGTCAAACCCCGGCTGATCCGCCCAGGCCCGCAGCCGCACGGCGGGCTCGCCCAGCACCCGCCTCCCCTCCGTCAGCGGGGGGGTGGTGAAGCAGGCCACATCTCCCCTCCTGTCCAGATCCAGGCGATCGGCCAAGCGGGCCTCACCCCCCAGATGGCCTCCCCGCCCCGGCACCGGTCGCCAGGGATCGTGAACCACAACCACGGCCCGGCCCGGGGCGCCAGGCCCATCCACCAGCAGCCCCTCATCCGGGTGGATCGCCGCCCGCCCATCACTGACCAGCCGCCAGGCCGGCCGGGGCGGGGGAGGGGGAACCTCCTCAGTCAACCACGCGCCGCTGGTGACATCTTGCAGCCAAATGGATCCTGGCGCGATGGATCGGGCGGGGGGCGTGGCCGGGGGGGCGGCGCCCCCTTGGGGCTGGGAGCGGGGACGACCGCCCTGGAGATGGCGGCGGAAAAACGCCAACTGCTCGGCGTCCACCCCCCCGTTCCACTCCAAATGGGACCAGGCCCCCACCTGGAGAGCCGGCTGTCCCCCCGCGGCCCGGGCCCGTCGCCAGAGATCCAGCACACCCCGCAGGTGGGGATCTTGCCAGCCACCAATCAACAGCATCGGGCGGCGCAACAGGGCCGCGGCGGGGACATGCACCCGCCAGCCCTCCGACACGAGGGGATTGGCCCGAAGCCAGGCCAAACCCATCCCCTCCGGGTCGTGGCGCTCCAGCAGGGCGAGGCCCTCCCGCAGGTAGGCGCCCGAATCCAGGCTGTGGCGCAGGCTGGCCCAGCCCGCGGCGTCATGGCGGCGGCGTGCCTCTTGGGCCGCCAGTTGCAGGGCCCATCCCAGGCCGAGGGCCCACCAGTGGGCGCCCCCCTCGCTGGCCCAGTCGAGCCGTTCATCCAGGCCGCACATGGCCGGCGCCAGGCAATCGGGCCAGGAATCGGAGCTGGAGACCCCTGGACCGCCCACGTTGAGGAGCTGGCTGAGGCCTTGGTAGGAAAAGCCATAGGTGCCCACCTGGCCATCGCAGTCAGCCAGGCTCCGCACCCAGCGGACCGCCTCCGCGCCATCGGCGGCTTCTTGGGAAAACCCCCGGAATATCCCCTCCGATTCCCCTTTGCCACGCACGTCCTGCACGACCACAAGAAAACCGTGCTCCGCGTACCAGCGGGGATGGGCGTAGGTGACGGTGGAGGCCAGGGCGGAGCCGTAGGGCTGGCGCATCAGGAGGGCCGGCCAGGGCCCCGCACCCGAGGGTGTCCAAAGGCGGCTGGCCAGTCGCACGCCATCGGCGCAGGACATCCAGGCCACGCGGGCGCGGCTCACTCAGCGCACATCCGGGCAGTGGAGGCCGATGACATAAGTGGCGAGCACTTCGGCGTCCACCGGGCTCAGGCCCTGGCTGCTGGCCACCATGGCAATCGACTCAGGCGAGGTGGCGGAGCGCCCTGAGGCGTTGAGCTGCTTGAACTGGGCGCAGAGGCTTTTGGCGAGGGCAGGGTTCTGCTTCACCGACTCCAGCAGGGCGGAGGCCGCCTGGAGGGGGGGAAGACCGGTCAAGGGAAGGGTCAGTCCCAAGGCCACCAGGAGCTGGAGGGCTCGACGGCGCGGCGAGGGATGGATTCGGGAGAGCATGGGCTACCCCCATGGCTTTTCCATTCCATTCACCAGCGGCCTTGTCCACAGGCCGGGACGTGTCAGTTCAGCGAGCGACTCGATGCCGCGGCTTGGATCCAGCGTCGAACCGTGGCCAGCGTGAGGGGTGGCGCGTCGTCACCCAGCAGGCGACGCCAAAGCCGGTTCACCCGCACCACCACCTGCTCCGGCTGGGCCGTGGCCAGGGCGAGGGGGTCGGCAATTCCGGCATGCATCAGCAGGGACGCCTCCTCTGGGGCCAGATCCGCCGCCGCCAGGAGCCGGGCTTGGGCCCGCAGCCGCAGCAGGCGGGCCTCGCTGGCCTGTCCGTGCCGGGCCAGATCCCGCAGCCGGTCCGCGGACAGCGCCGCCAGAGCGTCCCAGGTGGCCACGCCGGCCCGGGCGAGGCTGGCCCGCTCATGGCGAAAGTGGGCCGGCAGGCCCTCCCATCCATCCCCTCGCCGAGGCGTCCTCATGGGGCCGGACGTCGCACGCTGAGGGTGCCGTCGCCGAGATCCAGGCGGGCTTCCGCGAGCACAACGGGTCGGGCGACGCCCTCCCCAGCCGGCTCCAACCGCCGCAACCGCACCCGCACCACGCCATCAGCAGGGGCGCGGCCGGTGGGGCGCAGGTTGCGGGCCAGCTGTTCCACGCTGGGGGCCTCCGCCTCGGGGGGCAAATCCACCGGGGCGGCGGCCACCACCAGGTCGGAGCCGTTGTCAAAGACCACCGGCACGGTCACCGCGCCGGGCACGGTCACGGCGGGGGAATAGCTGATGGCGAAGGCGGCGCAGGAGATCGCCAGCAACGTCGTGAAACTCGTGATGCCCACCAGGCGAAAACGGATTCCCCAGCGCTGGAGAAAGCCCGCCACGGTGAGCAGCAGCAGGGCCAACGCGGCCAGCGCCAGCCACTTGGAGGCCACCAAAAGAATCGGATCCGCAGCCATGGGACTGGTCAGGACGGAGAGGCTCCTTATATTGCGCCCGCCCGGAGG
>JBKCVY010000023.1:0-7707 GCA_046317475.1 Cyanobacteriota bacterium
CCCACAAGCTGTTGTTGCGGGGGGGCTTTATCCGGCGGGTGTCAGCCGGAATCTACGCCTACCTGCCGCTGATGTGGCGGGTGCTACGCAAAATCTCGGCCATTGTTCGTGAGGAAATGGACACGATTGGGGCCCTGGAAACCCTCCTGCCCCAACTCCAGCCGGCTGAGCTCTGGCAGCGCAGCGGGCGCTGGGACGGGTACACCGCCGGCGAGGGGATCATGTTCCACCTGCACGACCGCCAGGGTCGGGAGCTGGGGTTGGGACCCACCCACGAGGAGGTGGTGACCGCCTTGGCGGCGGACTTGTTGCGCTCCTACCGGCAGTTGCCAACGTGCCTCTACCAGGTGCAAAGCAAGTTTCGCGATGAGATCCGCCCCCGGTTCGGCTTGATGCGGGGCAGGGAATTCATCATGAAAGACGCTTACTCGTTCCACGCCGACGAAGCCTGTCTGCGCCAGATGTACGACCAGATGGATGGGGCCTACCGGCGGATTTTCCAGCGTTGTGGATTGCGCACCGTGGCTGTGGAAGCCGACAGTGGCGCCATCGGCGGCAACGCCAGCCAGGAATTCATGGTGACGGCGGACGCCGGCGAAGACCTGATTCTGGCCAGCCCGGATGGCCGGTACGCGGCCAATCAGGAGCGAGCGGTCTCCCTTCCCTCAGAGGCCATTCCCCTGGCCTCCCCCTCCCTCCAGGAGCTGGCCACCCCGGGCCAGGCCACTATCGCCGAGGTCTGTGACGCCCATGGCTTTCATCCCTCCCAAGTCGTGAAGGTGCTTCTGCTCCTGGCGCGCTTCGCCGAGGGTCCAGCCCAGCCTGTGCTGGTGAGTCTGCGGGGGGACCAGCAGTTGAATCTCGTCAAGCTCACCAACGCCCTTCAACACCGGCTGCTCAACCGGGGAGCCCTGCTGCAGGTGGCGCCCATCGAGCCGGAGGCCCTCGAAGGGGAGGGGTTGTCCCCCCTCCCCTTCGGCTATCTCGGCCCCCACCTGGAGGACGCCCACTTCGAAGGAGCCAGGCAATGGAGTCCCCGTCTGCTGCGGTTGGCGGACCCCACCGCCAGCGCGCTCACCTGCTTTGTCTGCGGCGCCAACCGCGCCGATGCCCATCTGGTGGGGGCCCGTTGGGGGGCGCTGGTCGAGGCACCAGAAACCGTGGATCTGCGTGAAGCCCAGAGCGGCGATGCCTGCGTCCACGATCCAAGCCAGCGGCTGGAGGCCTTCCGGGGCATTGAGGTGGGCCACATTTTTCAGTTGGGCCGCAAGTACTCCCAAGCCATGGGAGCGACCTTCACCAGCGAGCAGGGGGAGGAGCAGGCCCTCTGGATGGGGTGCTCCGGCATCGGCGTCTCACGCCTGGCGCAGGCGGCGGTGGAGCAACGCCACGATGACCAGGGCATCTGTTGGCCTGTCTCCATCGCCCCCTACGAGGTGATTGTGGTGATCGCCAACACCCAGGACGCCACTCAGGTCTCCGTGGCCGAATCCCTCTACGCCACCCTGGGCGCCGCGGGTGTGGAGACGCTGCTGGATGACCGGCAAGAACGGGCCGGCGTGAAGTTCAAGGATGCGGATCTGGTGGGCATCCCCTACCGAGTGGTGGTGGGGCGAGGGGCGGCCTCAGGGGAGGTGGAAGTGGTGCCGCGCCGGGGGGGAAGCCCGTTGACAGCGCCCGTGGCGCGGGCCAGCGAATGGTTGGTGGATCGGGTGCGGGCGGAGCGCTTCGCCATTGGCTCCGCGGCGGGAGCCCCGTAGGATCAAAGGGTTGCCCCCCTTGCCATGGCTGCGATTCTGCGCCCACTCCTCCAGTTTGGCCGTCAGGCCGGCCATGCCGTCTTCGGCCTTCTGCCCTGGGCGCGCCATGGCGTGGTGGCCGTTGCCTTGGCCCTTTGTTTGGGACTCACCGCCTGTGGGAGCAATGGCCTGCTCAGCGGCAACTACGTGCAGGACACCGCCATGGTCACCCAGTCCCTGCTGACGACAATCGCCCTCACCCCCGAGGATCCGGGGAGCAAAGAGGCGGTGAGCCAAGCCCGGGCGCTGATCAACGACTACATGGCGCGCTACCGACCACGCCCCTCCGTGAATGGGTTGTCGTCCTTCACGACGATGCAGACAGCCCTGAATTCCCTGGCCAGCCACTACACGACGTACACCAACCGTCCCCTGCCGGAGGCCCTGCGCACGCGGGTGCGCAAGGAGCTGGAGCAGGCCGCCACCAATGCCAGCCGGGGGGCCTGAGGCCCCGGCCCTTCATGTGAAGAAGATCCGGCAAGGTTTTGACGAACTCACGGTCCACCTGAGAGAATTTTTGTTTGTGCTCGAAAGCGGCTTCCGGCCGCAATGTCCTTGGCAAACGTCGTCGTCATCGGTGCACAGTGGGGCGATGAGGGAAAGGGAAAGATCACGGATCTGCTGAGCCGTTCCGCCGATGTCGTCGTTCGTTACCAAGGTGGGGTGAACGCGGGCCACACCATTGTTGTGGACGGCCGTGTGTTGAAACTTCACCTCATTCCCTCCGGCATCCTCTATCCCAATACCACCTGCCTGATCGGCTCTGGCACGGTGGTGGATCCCAAGGTGATGCTTGGCGAGCTCGACATGCTGATGGCCTGTGGTATCAGCCCATCGGGTCTCAAATTGGCCTCCACCGCCCATGTCACGATGCCCTACCACCGCCTGCTGGATCAGGCGATGGACCATCGGCGTGGTGAGAGGCGGAGTGGCACCACGGGCCGTGGCATCGGGCCCACCTAGGCGGACAAGTCCGAGCGCAATGGCATTCGCGTTCTTGACCTGTTGGAGGTCAACCGTCTGCGGGATCGCCTGTCAGGCCCGCTGGCTGAAAAGAACGACCTGCTGCAGAGGGTCTATGGCTTGGACCCCCTTGATCCGGAAGCGGTGCTTGAGGAATATGCCAGTTACGGTCAACGGTTGGCACCCTACGTGGTGGATTGCACCCGGGTGATCCATCAAGCGGCCAAGGCCCGCAAGAACATTCTTTTTGAAGGGGCCCAAGGCACCTTGCTCGATCTGGACCATGGCACCTACCCCTACGTCACATCCTCCAATCCCGTGTCCGGGGGGGCCTGCATTGGCGCCGGGGTTGGCCCCACCCTGATCGATCGGGTCATCGGTGTGGCCAAGGCGTACACCACCCGGGTGGGTGAGGGCCCCTTTCCCACGGAACTGGAAGGCAGCTTGAACGATCACCTCTGTGATCGGGGCGGCGAATTCGGCACCACCACCGGCCGGCGACGGCGCTGTGGCTGGTTTGACGGCGTCATTGGCCGCTACGCCGTCCAGGTGAACGGTCTGGACTGCCTGGCCATCACCAAGCTGGACGTGCTCGACGAACTGGATGAGATCCAGGTGTGTGTGGCCTACGAGCTCGATGGCGAGCGCGTTGAGCATTTCCCCTGCAGCGCGGAGGATTTCGCACGGTGCAGGCCACTGTTCGTGTCCCTTCCGGGCTGGCAGTGCTCCACGGCCGCCTGCCGGCACCTCGACGATCTGCCCGACGCGGCCATGGCCTACCTGCGCTTTCTCGCCGAGCTCATGGAGGTGCCCATTGCCATCGTTTCCCTCGGGGCCGAGCGGGATCAGACCATCGTGGTGGAGGATCCCATCCATGGTCCCAAGCGGGCCCTGCTGAGCGCCTAGCCGCCTGCCCTCCCCTCCCCAACCTCCTTTGCAGCTCCCCATGGATTCACCCGCACCCCGCTTCGACGCCAGCAAACCCTTCGATGTGGTGGGCATTGGCAACGCCATCGTGGATGTGCTCGTTCCATCGGATGACGCCTTCCTGGAGAACCATGGCCTGTCGAAGGGCACCATGGCTCTGGTGGATCAAGCCCAGGCGGAAGCGCTTTATTCCCATGTGGGGCCCGGGTTGGAGACGTCGGGCGGATCGGCGGCCAACACCCTGGCGGGTCTGGCCCAATTGGGCGCCAAGGCCGGCTTCATCGGCAGGGTGCGCGACGATCAATTGGGGGCGATCTTTGCCCACGACATCCGCTCCGTGGGCGCCCATTTCGAGACGACCGCCGCCACCAGTGGCCCCTCCACCGCCCGTTGCTTGATCCTTGTCACGCCCGATGCCCAGCGCACGATGTGCACCTACCTGGGAGCCTCGGTGCACCTCCATCCCGATGACCTCGACCTGGACCTCGTTCGCCAGGCCAAGGTGCTCTATCTGGAGGGGTATCTCTGGGATGCGGATGAGGCGAAGCAGGCCTTCATCGCGGCGGCTGAGGTGATGCGCCAGAGCGGTGGCCAGGTGGCCCTGTCCCTCTCGGACGCATTCTGTGTGGATCGCCATCGCCAAAGCTTCCAGGAGCTGGTGGACGGCCATGTGGACATCCTCTTCGCCAACGAAATGGAAATCACCTCCCTCTACGAGGCGAACAGTTTCGAGGACGCCGTGGCCCAGGTTCGGGGTCGCTGCCAAGTGGCCGCCCTGACCCGCAGCGCCGAGGGATCCATGGTGCTCAGCGGCCAGCAAAGCCTGCCGATCGCGCCTTACCACCTGGGCGAGCTGGTGGACACCACGGGCGCGGGCGATCTCTACGCGGCGGGCTTCCTCTATGGCTACACCCAGGGCAAAAGCCTGGAGCACTGTGGCCGCCTAGGCTCGCTCTGCGCCGGCAAGGTGGTCACCCAGCTGGGTCCCCGTCCCCAGGGGTCCTTGAAGGAACTGGTGGCGCATCACCTGTCCTGAGGGGTGGATCCACCAGCTGCTCGACACACCATTGGCCGTATCCACCCCGCGTTTCGGCGGAGAGCGTGATCCACTCCGGTGTGTCGTAGCTGTGCAACGCCATCACCGCCTGGTATAGGGCCTCAAGGCGCGGAGCCTGGGTCTTAAGCAACAGCTGCACCTCCTCGCCACGCGTGGTGACGCCCTGCCAGCGGTAGATGGACAGCACGGGCGCCAGGGTGACGCAGGCCACCAGACCCCGTTCCACGAGCGAGCGAGCCAGTTGCTCAGCCCGCTCCAGGCTGGCCTCCGTGGTGAGCGCCAACACCAGCGGTTCCCCTGTCCCCTGCTCGCCTGCCGCCATGGTTCACCGCGCGGGCCCACCCACGTGTTCTATCAGCTCCCCCAGGGGCAGTCGGGCCAAGCCCTCCGGTTCTGGGGGACGGCGCAACGTCAGCAGGCGCAATCCCTTTTCCTCACTGATCCGCGACCAATGCGCCTCCGTCGCGCTCCCCGATTGACGGCAGAGAATGGTGTCGATCCGCCAGTGGACGCACAGGGCCCTCTCCAGGGCCCCATCGGCCGTGGGGTGGAAACAGGCCAGGCGGGGGGGGGGGATCCCCGCCTGGAGCGCCAGCCGCAACGCCCCGGGGTTCGGCAACACCCGGCAGTGGGGCAGGGCCTCCGCGCAATGGCGCAGGGCCAGCCCCAGGTGACGGGCGCCAATGGCCAACAACAGCCGATCCCCGGGCCCCAGATGCGCCTCCATCTCGCTGATGTGCCCCAGGGACGTGGCCCCTGGGCTGGCCAGGGGGGGGCGGTGGAGCCGCAGCAAGCGCTCGGGACGCCCCTCCAAGGCGACAACAACCATGGCTGTCACCTGGGAAGCGAAAGGATGGCTGGCATCCACCAGCCAGCGGAACGGGTCCCCCTGCCGCTCCGCCTCCTCCAACGCCGCCCGCCAGGCTGGGGCGCCCGTCAACGCTCCCACCACCACCTCCAAACGGGAATCGTTGGGATAGCTCCGGCGGGCCGCCGCGGTCACCACGCTCACGCGCACCCGCCAGCCCCGATCCAGAAAGCCGCGCGCCAAGAGCGGCCCCTCCCCCGTGCCCGCAATCACCCACAGGCGCTCCCCCGGGGGCCGGAGGGGGTGCGCTCCAGCGGCAGAAGAGGGGCCGGCGGGAGGGGGCGCGTGCATCAGGATGGAGCGACTCCCAAGCGAAGAGGGCGTGAATCACTGTTTACTCGAAGTGGAGGTGCTGGAGGCGCCCCAGGTGCGCTACACCCAGGACAACCAGACCCCCGTGGCGGAACTGGTGGCCCGCTTTGACGGCCTGCGCGCCGAGGATCCCCCCGGCCAGGTCAAAGTGGTGGGGTGGGGCAATCTGGCGACGGATCTGCAGAACCGGGTGCAGGTGGGACAGCGCTGGATGCTGGAAGGTCGCCTCCGCATGAACACCGTGACCCGCCAGGACGGCGTGAAGGAAAAACGGGCGGAGTTCACCCTGGCCCGCCTGCACCCCGTCGGCGTCGTTGGGGCGGCGGGCGTTCCGGCCGCCCCACCAACCGCAGGCCCCGGCCTGGCCACGGGTGCCTCCCCCGCCGCCGCCCGCAAGGGCCCCGCCAAGTCCCCCCCGTCCCAGGCCATGCGATCGGCTCCAGCGCCCGCCTCAGCCCCACCCGTGTGGAACACCTCGCCGTTGGTGCCCGACGACTCCGGCGAGGGGGACGACGACATTCCGTTCTGAGCACTGGTCTGCGGTCTGGGACCCGGGGGAGGGGGATCGGGCGAGGCCCCGCCCCCAGGGGACGGGGTCTAATCCAATCGGTCGCTGGCCTGATCCAACAGCTGCCCCAGCTCCCGCTCCAGGGCCGCCAGATCCAGCCGCCATTGGGGCCAACGGCCGCTGTCCAGCTGCCGCAGCAACCACAACCGATCCTCCTGCAAGCGCTCCACCAGCGCCCGTGCATCCTCCAGCTCCCCAGGGTTGGCCGGGGATGGGGCCGCCGGGGCGGAGGATCGGGAGGAGGTCATGGGGACCATCGGGACTTTTCCCCATCCTGGCCTGTCCTGCATGAAGATGGCGTCATGCAAAGCCTCCGTTCCCCCGGCACCCTGGTGACGATCACCGGCGTGGTTCTCACCGGGATCGTCTCCGTGGCCGACCTCACTGACCACCCCAACCGGCGCCTGCCCAGCGGCTTCTATGGCATTCCCATTGTGCTGGGCGGCCTGGCCCTGAAATCCTCGGAGCTGGCTCCTCCCCAACGCCTCACCCCACCGGCCCAGTGGCGGGATCTGCGCAACGCCCCCGCTAGCGAGCCCCTGCGCAAGCTGCTGGCGGATGTGACCCGCTGGCGCTACGGCCAAAAGGTCCATTTGGAAAGTTCCCTCCAAGCGCTCAAGCTATGGGACGAGAACGACCCGCCCGAACTCCGCACCGTTGAGGAGCTGTCCCTGCCGGAGGGCTACGGATTGCGGTTCACGTTCACCACGGGGGGCGTCCCCTTCCAGCGTTGGGACGCTTGCCAAGACCGACTTGGCCGATTTTTTGGTCCGGGATTACTGGCGGAGGTGGAACGGGTTTCGGAGGACCAAATCGGTCTGACCCTGCGTCCCCTGCCCGCCAGCCCCGCCCCTGCCCCCGCTGAAGCCTCCCCTTCCCTGCCCTCCCCGTGACCTCACCCCTCCCCATCCAGTCGGCGGACGCCTCACGGGTGTCCGTTCTCAGTGAGGCCCTGCCCTACATCCAGCGCTTCGCCGGCCGCCGGGTGGTGGTCAAGTACGGCGGCGCGGCCATGGTGCGCGCCGACCTGCGCGATGCCGTCTACCGCGATCTGGTGCTGCTGGCCTCCGTGGGGGTGCAGCCGGTGGTGGTGCACGGCGGTGGCCCCGAGATCAACGAGTGGCTGGGGCGTCTGCAGATCGAGCCCCAGTTCCGCGATGGCCTGCGGGTGACCACCCCCGAGACCATGGACGTGGTGGAGATGGTGCTGGTG
>JBKCVY010000024.1:0-7630 GCA_046317475.1 Cyanobacteriota bacterium
GGGTTCATACAGCGATGTTTTGAGTTGATGGGTTTTTGAATTCAGAACACCGCTTCGGCCATGCATTGAATGGTAGCTCAAGTATAATTCAAATTCATTCTATGGATCCAGGGCTTTTTGACATCCGTGGTTCTCGATTCAGGGCGCCAGCCGTGAGTCCCTTGCGCGATAGTGCGCAAGTTGCGCCTCCGCTCAGCAGCAGCCCATTTTTTTTCATGAAGGCATATTAAGGAATGGATTCCACTCTCGTGCGTGTTGTGGCGATCGGGGCCTCCGCTGGGGGGCTCAAAGCCTTGCAAGATTTCCTCTCCCAGCTCAGACCGGCCAATCCCGCCGCGATCGTGGTCGCCCAGCACCTTGCCCCCGAGCATCCCAGCCAGCTGGTCAACCTCTTGGCTCGAGCCACCCAGCTCGAGGTGGTGCAGGCCACCGATGGCCTTGCCCTTGAGGCTGGCCAGATCGTTGTCATTCCTCCCAATCACGACGCCACCATCGCATCCGGGTGCCTCAAGCTCGTGGAGCCCGCCCCCCGGTTTGGGCCCAGCCCCTCCATCGATCAGCTCTTCGATTCTTTGGCCAACGCTTACGGGGAACGGGCGGTGGCCATCGTGCTTTCCGGTACGGGATCGGACGGGGCCTGCGGCCTGCGGGCCGTTGGCGCCAATGGCGGATTGACACTGGTGCAATCACCCGAGAGTGCCCTCTTTGACGCCATGCCCCGCGCCGCCATTTCCCTCGGGAGACCTGATCTGGTGGCGGATCCCAAAACAATCGGCAGCCGTCTGACGAAGTGGCTGTCTGGCGGGGGAAGCTGGACTGATGGCAATGCCGATGCCCAGCCCTCCGTGCTCGCCAGTGCCGTAATCCAGCTAAAACAATCAACAGGCATTGATTTTTCCCAGTACAAGGAATCCACATTGCTGCGGCAGATCCAACGTCGCATGGCCGTGAATGGCATCAACCGGATGGATTTGTATCTGCAACTGCTGTGCTCTGACGTCAGCGAAGCTAGGGCACTGATGCAAAATCTTCTTGTCACAGTCACATCCTTTTTTCGAGACTCTGATGGTTTTGAAGCATTAGCAAAACATGTCAAACAATTCCTTGTTAGGCGTGGTACTGAAGAGCCATTTCGTGTTTGGGTACCAGGTTGCGCAACCGGTGAAGAGGCCTATTCAATTGGCATGATCCTGAGCGAGGCGATGGGCCATCCCATCCATCTCTCCCAAGTTCTGAAAATCTTTGCGACGGACCTTGATGAGCACAGTCTTCTCATCGCCCGACGCGCGACATACCCAATTTCAGCAGCCAGGTCGATACCTCAAGGCTTCAAAGACAAATTTATCATTGATCAGGGTAGCGAGTTTGAAATCGCCAAGGATTTGCGAGGATGCGTGATCTTTGCCAGGCATAACATCTGTGAAGATCCACCTTTTCCTGATATCGACCTCATCTCTTGTAGAAACTTATTGATTTACTTCACAGCTGCTTTGCAACAGCGAGTCATCGATGTAATGAGTTTTTCTCTGCATCCTGATCGACTGCTTTTTCTTGGCAGCTATGAGTCTCCTGGAAATCTCACTGGCTTTCGGGCCCTAGACCCGTTGCACCGGTTGTATGAGCGCACCCAGGAAGCGCGGTCTCGAGCCCGTTCGGCACCTTCGATCATTCAGCGGAAGACGTTGACTCAAAGATTGCCTTTCATTCTGACGAGCCAGAGTGAATCCTTGGCCAGTCAGCACGTTCAACTCCTGAATGCCCTGATTCGCGTCTTTGCTAAACCTTGTCTTGTCCTGGATGATAATCACACGCTTGTCGAGGTCATCGGGGATGTGTCTCGCTTCTGTCGCATGCCTGAGGGCCGATTGACTGGTGCGGCAGTCAGCTTCCTTCGCGCTGAATTACAAGCAGAGGCGCGTGCTCTTTTTCTCTTGGCCAGAGCTGGACGCAGCCCCATCAGGAGTCGAGCCTTACGAATACCAGGTTCATCGGTTCAGTTGGTGCTGGAAGTGACGCCAATTCAGGTGGGCGAACAATCTCTCTCCGTCCTTTCTTTCCTGGAAGAAAAAGAGGTTAACATCTCCTCTGAAACCCTTATCGACCCCGATCAAAACACTATCTTTTCCCATGAAATTGAACGGCTTGAAAGAGAGCTTCTCGCCAGTCAAGATTCCCTACGCCGCTCATTGATCCACCTTGAGGAAGCCAATGAAGAACTCGAAGCCTCCTCTGAAGAACTCCAGGCTTCTTCAGAAGAATTGCAGTCATCCAATGAAGAATTAGAGGCTTCTAATGAAGAGCTGCGAGCCACCAACGATGAGTTGGGTGTTTTAAATCAACAATTGAGAATCCGCAGCGATGAATTAGAGAGATTAAATATAGACCTACAAAACATCCAACGCTCACTTAATCAAGGGATGGTAATTGTAGACTTGGAGCTGAGGGTCGTTCGCTTCACGCCTCTAGCTGTTCGAGTATTTGGTTTGGTGGAAGCAGACATGGGTCAGTCCATCCTGGGGATCCCAACCACCGTTCCCATTCAACGGCTCCGGGAAAACCTGCTCTCCGTTATCAATGGGGGTAAACGCTGTAATTTTGAGGCCTCCAGTGAAGAAATTTCTTACTTTCTTCAGTTGATGCCCTACCGCGACAAAAGTTCTAAAGTACTTGGTGCCATCATTACTTTGACGGATATCTCTGAGTTGACTGCCTTGCGTCGTGCGGCCGAAGATGCCCTCCATGAGTTCACCTGCCTTGCCGACGCGCTCGATCAGGCGGTATGGAAGCGAGACCATACCTTGAAGCGCATTCTGTATGTCAGCTCCCGCATTGAGGAATTAACAGGCTGGCAGGATTCCCAAATCTGTGCGCAGCCAGAGCTTCTTGATGCGGCGATCCTGCCTGCCGACCAGGATTCTGTAAGGGCGGCCCGACAACTTGACAAAGCTGGTTGGGACATCACGTATCGAATCACCTGTAGAGGTGGAGAGCAGAAGTCGATGCGGGAAGTGGCTGTGGTGATGGATGACACCATTCACGGTCCCACCATTGTCGGCACCTTGACCGATGTGAGTGAACAGCAACTGGATATGTCGAAAAAACAATTGTTGGCAAGAGCTTTTCATGTGTCCATCGCATACGACAGCAACCCCGTCGCCCTCTTTGACACTTCCCTCAACTGCCTCCTGGCCAATGAACCTTTTTCGCGATGCTTCCACGCCTCCGGCCAGGATCTGGACGCGCTGTCGATCCATCAGCTCACCCGCCTTCTGACGTTGAGCGATTGGGCGGATTCCACACAGGAAGGGGTCTCGTCCGAGAGCTTGCTTGACGCGGCCCAACGGGTCATGAAAAGCAAGCAACCGATGCTTCAACGTGCCGCCATGCCCCCCGCTTGGGATCCGCAAACGCCATGGCTCCGCATGGACATCTTGCCCATTCCTGAGTCTTCAGGCCACGCCGGCTTGCTGCTCAAGTTTCAGCTTCCCGACTCCTGAAGGGACAGGAACGTGCCCCGCGCTCCCAGACGATCCCAGCCTCACAATCCGGTTGGAACGCCCAGGCAGCGGAACGGTCTAGCCGCACGAAACCCCATGCCTTCCCCCACGCCGAAACACCCGCGGATGAACAAGGGTTTCGGCGGCATAGACAGGACCTGCCCATAGGGAGCGCAACAGGTCTTGCGTCCTATCGCCAAACTCTCAACAAATCCGCGGCAACAACTCACCGCTCGGCGGAATCAATAGCCGTTCACTGCCGTAGGCCGTGCGCACCACCACTCGGGCGGGCCCATCGCGCACCTCACCGATCCACTGGCCGCCTTGGGGCGACAGCACCGCCAGGGCAGTCTCCAGGTGCGACGGGGGAACGATGGCCAACAATCGGCCCTCGTTGGCCAGATGGAAGGGCTCAAATCCCAGGATCCCGCAGGCACTGGCCACGGCCGGCACTACCGGCACCCGCTCCTCCTCCAGGTGAAACGCCGCGTTGGCGGCGGTGGCCAGCTCGTGCAGGGCACTGGCCAATCCCCCCCGGGTGAGATCCCGCAGGCAGTGGAACCGCACGCCCGCCAGCAAGCAGGCCTCCACCAGGGGCCAAAGGGGTGCGCAGTCGCTGGCGATCGGCGGATCGAGAACCAACCCATGGCGCGCGGCGAGGATCGCCAAGCCAT
The DNA here is from genome assembly GCA_046317475.1 of Cyanobacteriota bacterium. Lineage (GTDB taxonomy): Bacteria > Cyanobacteriota > Cyanobacteriia > PCC-6307 > Cyanobiaceae > Cyanobium. The sequence goes on from JBKCVY010000024.1 coordinate 4,172, forward strand.
GGCGGCCCAGATCACCACTCACCAGCAGGTGATCGCCCACCGCGATGCGTTCGGGACCGATGGGCGTGGGACTTTCGATCACGCCGATGCCGCTGGTGGTGATGAACATTCCATCCGCCTTGCCACGCTCCACCACCTTGGTGTCACCGGTCACGATCGCCACGCCGCAACAGGCGGCCGCCCGCGCCATCGACGCCACAATCCGCCGCAGCAGCGCCATCTCCATGCCTTCCTCCAGAATCAGCGCGACGCTGATCTGGCTGGGGCGGGCGCCCGCCATCGCCAAATCATTGGCGGTGCCCGTGATCGCCAGCTGGCCGATATCTCCCCCCGCGAACTCCAGGGGGTGGACCACATAGCCGTCGGTGGTGAACGCCAGATCGCCCGGCGGGAGCTGGACGGTGGCCGCGTCATGGAGAAGCTGGCCCGGATCGGCATAGAGGGTCCGCAGCTCACGATCGATGAGGGCCTGCATCAGGGTGCCGCCGCCCCCATGGCCCAGGCGGATCCGCTCAGGCCGCGGCTGGCCAGCTGGGTCGGCGGGCGCCGTCATCGGCGGTAGCGATACCAGGCCGCGCAGGCGCCCTCGCTGGACACCATCGGCGCCCCCAGCGGATGCTCCGGCGTGCAGGCGGCCCCAAAGGCCGGGCACTGGTTGGGGGTGGACCGGCCCTGGAGGATCGCGCCACTGATGCACACCTCCCCGCAGCTGGGGCAAGGGTCCCCCCCCAGGGCGTCGGGGCTGGGGAGGGCAAAGCGGGTGCGGGCGTCCAGGGCGTCGTAGGGCGGACGCAGGACCAGGCCACCAGCGGGGATCATTCCCAGCCCCCGCCACGGTTCGTCGCTGGGGGCAAACACCTCCGCCAAGAGCGCGCGGGCGGCCGGATTGCCCAGGGGACGCACCACCCGCCTGTAGGCATTGGCCACCTCCGCCCGGCCCGACTCCAACAACGCCACGGCCCGCTCCAAGCCCGCCATCACATCGGCCGGCGCAAAGCCCGTCACCACCACCGGCACCTGGAAGCGGGCCACCAGGGCCTCCAGCTCCTCCGTGCCAAGCACGCCGCAGACATGGCCCGCCGCCAGAAACGCCTCCACCTGGTTGGCTGGATCGGCCAGGATGGCCTCCATCGCCGGCGCGACCCGCACATGGGCCGTCAGCAAGGACAGGTTCGGCACGGCCAGGGCCCACGCCTGGCGGGCCAACAGGGCCGTGGCCGGGGCGGTGGTCTCAAACCCCACCGCGAAAAACACCACCTGCCGCTCCGGGCAGGCTTGGGCCAGGGCGAGGGCATCGAGGGGGCTGGTGAGCAATCGCACGTCGCCGCCGGCCGCCCGCGCCTCCAGTAGATCCAGCCCCGGCCTGGACCCCGGCACCCGCGCCATGTCGCCATAGGTGGCGAGGATCACGCCAGGCGTGCCCGCCAGCCCCAGGGCCGCGTCAATGGTGGCCACTGGCGTCACGCAGACGGGACAGCCGGGCCCATGGATCAGGCGCAGGCCCGGCGGCAGGAGCTGATCCAGACCCCAACGCACGATGCTATGGGTTTGGCCGCCACAGACCTCCATCACCGTCCAGGGGCGGGTGGCCCGCTCGGCGATGCGCTGGGCCAGGGCGGGCACCACGGCGGGGGAGGGGATCGGCATGGATGGGCTCACCAGGGGCCCGGGGCCCCTTCGGCGGTGGCGGGTTGGAAGGTCTGCAACATGCGCATGTACTGCACCCGCTCGTAATCCAGCGGCGTGGGGCAGCGTGACTGGCTCATGCAGCCCACCAGCTCCCGGGCGCTCGCGTGCCCATGCTCACAGAGCCACAGGCGCAGCTCCTCCTCCAGGCCGCGCAGCCGTTTCGGCCCATGGCGCAAGAGGGCGCCCACCACCTGGGTGACACAGGCGCCCGCCATCAGCAGCCGCACCACGTCCGTCCCCCGGTGCACCCCACTGGTGGCGGCCAGATCCAGGCCATGGCGGCCATGGAGCAGGGCGATCCAGCGCAGGGGCAGGCGCAAATCATGGGGCGTGGAAAGGAGGAGGTTGGAGCGCACCTCCAACGTTTCGATGTCGATGTCCGGCTGGTAGAAGCGGTTGAAAAGGGTGAGGCCATCGGCGCCAGCGGCCGCCAGCCGCCGCGCCATGGCGGCGAAATTGGTGAAGTAGGGGCCCAGCTTCACCGCCAGGGGCAACCGCACCTCCGCCCGCACCTCCCGCACGATCGCCTCCACCTCCGCTTCAATGGAGGCGCTGTCGCGGTTGGGATCGGTGGGCAGGGTGTAGATGTTGAGCTCAATGGCGCTGGCGCCCGCCCCCTCCAATTGGCGGGCATAGCGCACCCAACCTCCGGGATGCTGCCCATTGAGGCTGGCAATGACGGGAATGGCCAAGCGCGAGCGGGCCTGTTCCAGGTGGCGCAAATAGAGCTCCGAGCCCACATGGAACAGGGACCCCTCCGGCACATAGGTGAGGGATTCGCCGTAGCTCTCACTGCCCAACAGGCTGAGGTGATGCAAATTGAGCTGTTCCTGTTCCAGCTGCTCCTCAAAGAGCGAATGGAGCACGATGGCGGCCGCGCCTTCCTCCTCCAACCGCGGCAGGGTGGCGGGATCTTCGCTGAGGGGGGCTGCGGCGCCCACCACCAGGGGGCTGCGCAGGGGAAGACCCAGCCAGGTGGTGGAAAGATCCGGCTGGGCCATCGCTTGCCAAGCCTCAAGGGGGTCGGGATGGCCCAATTCTGGAGGCGCGGGCGGGTTTTGGCAGCGGATTCCGCCGGACTGGACCCGCCCCATCCCCAAAACAGCCCAGCCCGAACCGCCACCCAGGGCATGTCACCTAAAAGACACGTCGGGTTCTTGACGCGGACAAGCACTGGTCGCCAACAGGTCAGGGGAGCGTTGGACGGCAGATGGCGCGATGGAAGAAATTATTGCATAATCATTACATCGACAGGCTTCTTAACGGCCTTTCGCTCCACACTGAACTCCCGGAGCAACGATGGTCCATCGTCTTGCAATTTTCACGGTAGTTTCGGCCGTTCTTTGTGTCATTGGCATCCCCATGTTTCTCAGTTACGAGATGGCTTGCAAGCGTCTCGGTCCCAGTTGTGGCGCCACCTCCACGCGAACCACCTGGGCGCCCCTGCCGGCCGCAGAAGCTCCCGCCGTCGCCGAATCCTTCTGAGATCTCCCCGGCAAGTGCGTTTCTCCGCCCCTGCATCGGGCCGAGCCTTCTCTCTTTGGCATTGGTAACCGTAAATACACTCCCACGAGATCCAGGATCGCCCCATCTTTTGGTTGCGGATGTTGCATGATTCGGGTTCCCTGGCATCCCTCCTGCCGCGATCCTGAGGCCCCCAGTCCGCCATGCTGGCGGTTCCAGTGTTGGGGCCCCGATGACGACCCTGCCCTTCTCCCGTGCCTTGTGGGCTGGACTGATGGCCCTAGTCCTCTGGCTGGGTCCTGCGCC
>JBKCVY010000025.1:0-1963 GCA_046317475.1 Cyanobacteriota bacterium
GGAGGTGGGGGAGCGCCTCCATGGGATCCGGCCAGGCCTGGCCTGGTGCCTGTCGCCCTGTCCGCCACCGACGGGACGCGACCAGCTGATGCAGGACAGCGACGCCTGGCTGGCGGAGGGGCAGGTGGATCTGCTGGTGCCCCAGTTCTATCGCCCCACCGTGGAGGGCTTTCACCAGGTGCTGCGGCGCACCCTGGCGCCGCTCCCCACGGAGCGGCGGCGGCAGGTGGTGGCGGGGCTGGCCCTGCGGGCGAACGGGCGGGATCTGGGGACGGAGGCCGTGCGGCGGATGGTGAGGATCGGCCGCGCGGCGGGGGTGGGGGGCGTGGCCGTTTTTCACCACGGGTTGTTGGGGGAGGGGGGTGTGTGTTGGCCCACGTAGTCGTTTTGACATGGACGGGCGGGGGAAGCCTTGCCGCGGCGGCTCCCACTCTCAGCACGGGTTGCGGGGTCCACTGCCGCAGCCACCACCACTTGGTGGAGGAGGTCTTGCCGCCGGAGAAGGAGGGCCGCGACACCGTGGTGCGGCTGGCCGCTGGGATGACGATGCCAATGGCCAGATCATCGAGATGGTCTGGGGGCTGGAGGTGGATGCCCGTGTGCTGGGTCGGTGCACCTGGGCGACGATCGGCTAGTGGGGCGGCGATGAACCGCAGGTGTTCTCCCGCGCCCTGCATACCCTGCGGTGGAATGGCGTAGCGGCCACGGGTGGCTCTGTTGAACGCCTCATCGCCGATGACGTCGGCCTTGGCCAGACGATCGAAGCTGGGTTGACAGCTGTCCTGACTCAGGGGGCCTTCCCGTTCCAGACCCTCCATCCACTGCCAGAGGCCGTCCTCCTGCTGGATGCCAATGGCGCTCATCGTGATGGCCGGCACCTTCAGACCGTCGAGGAACACGTTGCGCAGCAGGTTGCCCCACCGGGCACGGAGGTGACTTTCAGCCCAAGCAGGGCAGTGAAGCGGCCGGGAACGTTGTACGTCTGCCCCACGGCGGGGAAGGTGTTGCTGAACGGGGCCATCACCCATCATCCGGGCCCAACGATCCAGCTGGACATCCCCCTCGAAGGCGGGGTTGCCGGCGTACACCACCGCCATCAGCCCCAGGCCCTCGGCGTGGTCGGCGATGACGAGAACATCCAAGGGACGGGACAGCCGCGCGGGCACCCCCGTGCTCGACACCACCACTACACCGCGGGCTAAACGATAGGCCTGCTCGGGGCCCAGCCGAGCACCCGGCAAGAAGGCGCCGCCGGAATTGGCGGTGTGGAGGTGGGTGTCACCGAAATAGACGCGGATAGGATGGCGGTGGCCGGCAAATAGGGAGAGGTGATGCCGTCATCGGTATCCACCAGCCCCGTGGCGGGCGGCGCCGACTGGGCCAGGGCGGCGGGCAGCAGAAGGATCCCCAACAGGGAGGGCTGAGAAAGCCGCCATCGGCATCGGGCCACGGGGCTGGGGCGTCATGATTTCAGGATAGGGAGGGGGAGCAGCGGACCTTTGCGGGGCACTGGCACGGATCCGCCCATGGGGATGATGGGATTGTTTCACCTGGCAGGAGCTAGCTGTCACCCGCTGGCTTTCCAACAGAACCAACGGGATTTAGACCGCGAGACGTATTGGAAGAGCAATCACTCCAACGGGGACGATCTGACCTCAGAATTCTGCTTCTAAAGGCCTCCTGACCAGGGAACTGACCTCGGCTGAAGATGTAGATTGTGATTTCCTGACAATCAGTGTATTCGCTTCTTCTTCGCTTAAGGTCCGTGGGTTTTATTATCACAATTCAAGTTCATGCCATCTCGAAATTACGGGTTAATGCGATCATTCGCATCTGCGGCGCTAGTCAAATCCATCGTGGTTTGCCCATTGCTCGCGCTTTCGCCCGCGGCTAGTGCTCAAGAAATGACTTTGGATTCCGAAGCTACATCAGATTTGCGATACGTCTCGGGGATGATCAATGG
>JBKCVY010000026.1:0-7075 GCA_046317475.1 Cyanobacteriota bacterium
GGGCCGAGAGGGCGTCAATCTGGCCGGAATTCAGGAATTCGCCGCGGGCATCTGCCTGGGCAACGACCTTGGTGAAGGCGTCGAACATGTTGAAGGGCTCCTGGTCTCGACGATCTCCGTCGGGAGTGGGTGGGTAAAGGGATGGGGAGATAAGGTCGGAAAATCGATTGAGCATTGAGAAATGGAGATCTCCATCTCTGCTTCAATCGTCATCAAACCCTGCCCCGGTAGCTGCCGCGGCACTGGAAGCCAGGCTCGTCGGCGGCCCTGACATTCTTGTCGGATGGGGGCGGCGGGCGTGAGGCCCTTAACAAAAGGTCACTACCCTGGTCGTGTCAGATCCGCGGATCACGGAACCATCGGCGTCAGACCAGCCTAGGGGAGAGGTCCCCTCAAGAAAAAAGCCCAAGGAGTGTTTTACTCCTTGGGCGGCATTCTGTGGACCGTTTGAGGGAATGGGGGTCCTTGTCGACCCGGGCAGGACCGTTACGGAGATCTCAGTCTTGGGGAAGGAGAAGGGGAGAGATAGAGCCCCATTCCGTCACCCACTGACGCTGACGCCGGTCACCTTGCCGCCCAGGCGATGCACAAGGCGCAGGGTTTCATTCATGCGGGTGTAGGGCACCTGCATAACACATTCCGCACTGCGAACGAAATCGTTGCGTGCCAAGCCGGTGACGTTAATGGTCACTTGACGGTCGTTGCTCGCGCTGGTGTTGCGCGTACCCGCGGAAACCTTCATGGCAAATCAGAAGCGAAGTCAGGATGGTGGAAGCAAAAGCAGAATGTCAGTTGACAGGCGTGATGCTGGCGATTTTTCCACCCTCGCGGTGAATTTGCTGTTGGTATTCCAACAGCTTGCTGAAGGGGATGAAACGAACACGGTTGCTGCGTTTGTGGAGCCGATAGTTGTTGAATCCACTGATCTCTACCCTGTAAGTGCGCCCCTCGTCACCGGCCCCAACACCTTGGCGTGTGACGCCGTCGGTGGGCAACCTCCGGAATGTGCTGCCCTTGGCGTTGGGACTCACAACCGGTAAGGGCATCTCCGCATGTACGGCGGGATTGAGGCGTGATTGATTTTTCGACAGATCCCCTTTGATGGACGCGGCGGCTCCACGGGTGAGCTGAAGCATGTAGGAGAACTGCAGGCCTTGTTGACCTTTGGAGTAATCCCATCCGTGCAGATAGGGAACCGTTTCCTCGCCAAAGCGGGTCTGATACTCGGGGCTGTCGAGATAAGAATCAATCTCCGCGTCGAAGCCTTGCTCTTGCAGGATCGTGAAGTGGTGAAGCATTTCCGCCTTGTTTTGAGGCGCTCGCCCGAGGAGATGCTTAAAGTTGAGTTCGATGAAACGGTATGGATTACTGTTGGTGAAAAAACGGTCCCTGTAGAGGCTGCTCTTGGCTACCTGGCGGACAAATTCCCTAACACTCAGATAGCCACGACGGAAGAGGGATTCAGGCCCTTCCAGCCTTTCGCTGGCCATGACATATTGACGTCCCAGCACCTGCTGATAGACGGACCGGATCAGGTTGGACTTGTCAACATCAGAACTGGTCGCCCAGTTTTCCTTGTTGCGATCGTTCGCGAATCGCGCGATGCCCAGGTAGGCAGCGTTGGCGAGGGTCATGGGAGGCGTGCGTGGAGGGCCGTTGGAAGGGATGGGATTGTCAGCGGCTCCATCTGGCTCAAACCCGAGACAGGAGCATGCGAAAGACGACATTTCGTCTTCAGATGGTTTTCCGTCCAGATAGCGCCAGAAATGCCTGAAGCCGCAGGCAGCTGCCGGATCCTATGGGTGATTCCGGACAAAGCCGCCTGACGTTCGGAAACGTTACATAACCGCCGGGCCTCCGGCGGTTCTTCGCTCCTGGGATCGGTCGCCACCCAGGAGTCCCGATACCATCGGCCCACTTTCCCCGATCGACGATGGCGTTCGAGGCTTCCGGGCTTGTTTGGGCTGGCTGTCTGAGTGGGCGATTGCTCTCCCTTACCCAATTGGCGGAAGCGCTTACGTACAGGATTTTGGAGCTTGAAGAGCGCTTGCTTGACCTGGAGAGACAGAATCCCTCCCCGGCGGTGGCCTCTCCCGAGCGTCGGGTGGGAGAGGGGGCCAGGGAGGGAGGGGATAGGACGGCCGAATCGGCGGGGGGATTGGCGCGCAAAGAGCGTTTTTGGGTTCCTGCGCCAGCGGAGCACGCCCCGATCCCGCCGCTACGTGCCCTCTCCCCCCCGCTGGACCTGTGATGGAGGTCCCAAACCGCTTAAAAACCCAAAGGGAGGGGATCACGGACGGGAGTTGATCTCCAGCCCGTCCAACCAAGCGTTTGTACGGTACAAGGTGTCAATAACCTCCACCCTGGGAGGATTCGGCGTTGCTTGAACCGGGACGGGGGCCGATCGATGGCTCAACCGGCCCGTCCGGTGCTCAGCATGATGGCAGCCACATAGAGCGCAAACGCCGTGAGTCCAAATCCGCCAGCGGTCACCACTCCTTGCCAGATCTGACGGGCCAGGGGTGACGGCGCATCCGCTAACCAGCTGGGGCGTGGCAGCGACCATCCTCCCGTTGGTGTCCAAGCGGTGTGTAGGCCAGCGGGGGCTCGACGGGCGGAGGCTTCCCGCCAGTAGGCCCCATAACGGGGTGCTGTTTGATTGAAGGGGAGTGAACCCTGGGCCTGACCTGCCAAGACCCTGGAGCGCTGATGGGGCACCTGATCAAGTCCAAACATCTCCGTGTATTCCTGGGAGGCCAGAAGGTGATCAACCAAACCAGGCAGCCCCTTTTGGGCAATTAAAATTGAGAGGGCAATGCGCTCCTGATCTCCATGTACTGGGCGACCGAGGACCCGACCAACAATTTGATCGACCATGCGGTAGTTGCTATTGCAACGATAAAAGTCGTCGCGAAATTTGCGTGAGAGCAGTAGGCTGCGGATGAAATCTTTAACGGTGATCTGTCCACTTCTCAGCTGAGATTCCAGGACCGGATCGCGATCCACCTTGAAGGCGTGGAAGTAGATCTGGCGATAGGCCTGGGCAATGATGGCGTCTGTGGCCGCCGTGCTCCGCCCCAGATCTAAGGGGGCCATTCGTGGACTTTCATCTCCTCCAACCAGGAAGGAGTTCACCCGTGCGTTTTGTGTGCGCGGTGTAACTTTGAGGAGAGGAAGAGCCATGGGCAAGACAAAAATGGTCCCGAACGTTAAGGGCAATCCAAGGTCCTTCGGACAGACGCCAAAGAAATGATTGGGTTCTTCACAATTCCTTTGGGAGAGGTGCTTCCCTGGCCGTGAGCCCCCCCAACCCATGGGGTCAGCCAGTGATTGCCGGCGTCCCGCTCTCCGGCGGGCTGAGCCAGGGATCCGGCAGTTCATCGCTGTGGTCGTGGGTGCGTTCGAACTCAAAGGCTCCAGCCAGGGATCCCCATAGCTGTTCGTGGGTTTCTGGATGATGTCCTCTGTCAATGGTGCGCATTCCCGTGGGCGACAACGCGAAATCACTGACCAAGTAGGCGGTGTGGCCCTTGCGCTCGATCAGGCAACGACAGCCCGGTTCCACCTCACCCACAAAACCGTCCCCTTGTTCACGCACCACATAGTCGCAACCAGGCAAGGGCAGCAGATCCTCAGGTTGGATGCGGGCACGGAGACTGGGATCCTGGCAGGCGCCCCAGAAACGCTTTTCCTCCCGGAGCGCCTGGTTGAGGATGAGGAGTTGTCCGTTGCGCAGCTCCGGACGCAGCACCCTGATGCGATAGGGCGTGCTGGGTGAGATGGCGTAGGACTGCTCCAAGAGCAAAGATCCTGGCGGGAGTTGAACAATGGGCCGATAGGTGACCAGGATGTGGGCAAACAGCGGTGGATTTTCAAACGCCTGGTGTTGATTGCTGAAACTGCCGCAAAGCTGGCGCAGCAGGCGGGTGTAGGCGGAGGCGGTCATGGGGCGGGTTGCGGACCGTGAAGGCGCAGTCGAAACTCTCCCACCTCCCGGGCCCGCCTCGCATCCTTCAGGGCAAACGGATGCTGGGCGACCTGGGCAAGCACCAGCTCCAGGATCTCTTGATGGCTCGCCTCGTTCCCTTCCCGCCGCTCGTTAAGCAGCCGCCAGGCGTCATCAAAAGCCGCCGCAAAGCTGTCAGCGTTACAAAATTGCCGATCCGCGTCTGGTTGCTGAAACGGGGACCTGGCCATGCGGTGGGGCTTGGAGGGGTTGGGGATGATTTCAGGCCTTAGGGCTGTCCATCAAAAAATGCCAGGACCCAGATTTGAACTGGGGACACGGCGATTTTCAGTCGCCTGCTCTACCAACTGAGCTATCCCGGCCTGTCGCCTTCGCGACTTGAGGATCTTAGATCACCGTTGGTGGGATGGCGGCCTCCGGGGGTGCGCGCCAGGCAGATCAGCCCCTGTACGCGCCAACCCGCCCGCTTCAAGGCCTCCGTCGCGCTCAGGGCCGTGGCCCCACTGGTGAGGATGTCATCCACAAGGATCAAGGGATGGGTTCGCTTTTCCTTTGTTGTGGGACGGCGGGCGCAGGTGAAGGCGTCCTTCTGGTTCTCCATGCGCATGGCCCGGTTGAGATGGTGCTGGCCCAGCACGGGTCGGGAGCGCCGCAGCAAATCCGCATCTCTCCAACGCCACTTTCTGCAGGCCATCCGACAGATCAGGCCAGGCAAGGGATTGGCCTGTTTCTTCCAACTGGGCACGGGCACCATCAGTGGCGCAACCGCTTGGGGAAAGGCTGGCAGCGTGACTCTCCGGAGCAAGGCCGCCACGCTCTCCTGGTGGGGACGTTGCCGGAGGTCGAGGAGGATGCGCCGGTAGGCCCCTATGTACGGACCGGCGGCCCACCATGGGAGCGGTGAGGTGCCGTGCAGCCCATCTGGGGGAAGCATCAGGGTGGTGGCGCAGGAGGCGCACAGGTGTGCCCGCAGATCCCCCGGGGGCAGGGATTGCCGGCAGAGCGGGCATGGTTTACGGACCAGCCATTCGAGGGGTTGGAGTCCAAGCCAAGCAACGCCTTGGGCCATAGAGGGACAGGCTGTCCGCGGGTAAGGGGCGCTTCAAGCATTCCCAGGGATCGACCGCAGCATCGCCACAAGGGTGCGATGGGCATCTTCACTGTCGCTGAGCGAATGGTCAAACGCCACGTCCACCATGGCACCGTCAACATCCAGGGTCATCGCCCCGGGAGCTACGGATACCATCCTGGCCGAACGGGCCCCCGTCAAACCGGCGAAATGGCGCGCGTAGGCCAGCACCGCGGAGGCGTGGTCGTCGTTCATGTGGCGACAGATTCGTTCGCTGACGGCGGGGGTAAGCGGATCGGCGGTCATGGGATCTGCGGCGGGTCGCCCCATTCTGCGGAGCCGGCCGCCCTCAGGGGCTGGCAAACCGTTGCCATAACAAAATCGCCAGACGAAGTCCGCTCCATCCCACATACCCCGCCAACACCACAAAGAGGCCCATGGCCAAAACGGAGCGAAGACGTTCGTTCATCCAGGTTGCGCCAAGAGGGGAGCTCCCATCCTGCCTTGGGCCAACCGCGCCATCCCTTGCGCCGCTGAGAGCGAGGGTTTGTTGACAATGGGAAGGCCCAAGATGCGTTGGCGGATCCGTCGCCACTGGGGATTGCGAGCGCCCCCACCCAGGGTGAGGATGCGGCGGATCGGTGGAGCACCCAGGTCCCTCAGGCGTTGCCAGCCGATCTGCTCGATGGTGGTGATGCCTTCCAGCAGGGCCTGAAGGTAGGACGCATCACTCACGGGACGAGGATCAAGGATTGGTTCCAGCTGGGGATCGTCCTCGGGGAAACGCTCCCCTCGCCCCAGCAGGGGGCGCAGCTTGAGCGAGCCATGGATCGTCGGGTCGATCTGCCGACTCAATTCCACGATCTGCTCTGGCGTGAAGTAGCGCAACAGAATTCCCGCGCCTGAGTTGGAGGCCCCCCCCAGTAGCCAACGGCCATTGACCCGATGGTTGCTCAGCCCAACCGCCTGGATCGGTTCGGGGACAAACTGTTTCAGGACGAGGGTGGTGCCAAGGACCGTGACGCCCTCGTCGTCCCCTGGATCCGCGGCGAGAACGGCGGCATTGGCATCGGTGGTGCCTGCCACCAAGAGACAATTGGAGGGAAGCCCGAGATCTGTCGCCACCGCTGGGGCCAGCGTGCCCAAAACCGTTCCACTGGCCACAATTTGGGGGAGGGCCTGGGCCCAGGGAACATCTGCGAGGCTGCCGAGCCATTGGCGTTGCAGGAGATCCCACCCCAGTCGGAGATTGTTCCCTTCCTCGCCCCAGCGCCAATCGCCCAGTAACCAACCCATCAGCCAATCGGCCTGATGGCGAATCAAGACCTCGGAGGCCCGGGGAAGGGCCGAACTCCACTTGAGGAGGGTGAGTGCTCGGGCCAAACTGCCACTGGCCTGGGCCGCGGGATGGTTGGCCGTTCCCAGAAGGCGTCGCACCTCAGGAAGGGCGTTCGGGCAGGCCTGGTGATAAGGGAGGGCCTGGCTGAGCAGGGGGTTATCCAGCAATGTGCCATCGTTCCGGCAGAGGAGCACCGTTCCCGAAGTGCCCGCCAGAGCCATCGCCCGCACCTGTTGACGCACGCCCAGGGGGAGTTGCGCGATCATGGTGCGGGTGGCTTCCCGCCAGGATGTAGGGCATGGGAACGGACCCGGATAGGGACTGTCGCATTCAATCAGGGTTTCCCCGCTCGAATCGCAGACCGCGAGCCGGACGCCGCTGGTGCCGCAATCAACCCCGAGGGCCAGAGGAGACAAAATTAGCGGTGGCCTGTTGGAGGGTTTGGGCGATGGTGGTCACATCTTCCCAGGGGAGGTTGAGATCACTGCGGCCGAAGTGCCCATAGGCGGCCACATCGCGATAGAAGCGTCCACCCCGCTGTTGGGGAAGGGTGCGAAGGCCAAAGGTCTCGATGATGGCACCGGGCCGAAGATCAAAGTGTTCTTGCACCAGGGCGGTCAGGTCGCTGTTTGTGAGGCTGCTGGTGCCAAAACTTTCCACCAAGATGCTCACGGGTTTGGCTACCCCAATCGCGTAACTC
>JBKCVY010000027.1:0-6680 GCA_046317475.1 Cyanobacteriota bacterium
GTGTCTGGGTGCGCGGCTGGCCCCTGGCCTCCCACCGCAACCCCACGTTTGCGGTGTCCGAGGCGCAAGTGCGGCAACGGCTTGCCCCCGCGGCTTGAGTCCTTGCCGCACCCTCTGGCCATCTCCATCCATCAGCCCTTCTGTTTCCAGGCGCCTCACCCTGCCCATGCGTATCGTCCCCATCGGTTTCCGGCGGCATCATCCCCCTGCTGTGCTGGCGCCATTGGCCAGTCCCAACAGGTATTCGGCCAACGCCCCACTGATGGGATCCCCCAATTTCCGCTCCACATCCATGTAGATCGGACTGCTGTTCAGTTCCAGGAAAAACCAGCCATCTGACGCGGTGTGTTTGATGTCAATCCCCGCAAACGCCAGTCCGCAGGCGCGGGCCGCCCCTCGGCAGATCTCCTCCACGGCGGCCGGCAGAACCACGCGCTCGTAGCTGGCCTGGCCCCCGCTGTAGGCGGGATCCGCTCGAAAATCCAAATGGGGATCGGGGGTGCGGATGGCGACCGCGGAAACGATCCGCTCCCCCACAAGCATCACCCGGATGTCATCCCCGCGAATCCGTTGTTGAAAAATCACCGGTGCCGCGCGCACCCTGTCCAGCTTGCCCAGCGCCTCGCCATCCAGCAAGCGCGTGATGGCCCCTCCCACCAGGGGCTTGAAAATCACCTCCTCCCCTTGCGCCTGTTCGTCGGCGTGGAACGCCCGGATGCGTGCGGGGTCGTTGCTGATCAGGGTGCGGGGCAGGTCCGCCCCCAGGCGACGCAGCACATCCAGCTGAAAAGGCTTGTGCTGCAAGGCCGCACCCGCCTGGGGTGGATTGACCACCCGGATGCCCGCATGCTCCAACGACAGAAGGAGGGCCAGAAAGAAGCCCGAGCGCTCCCGAGCCTGCATGTATTTGGTGTACCATGAATGATGTAGCACCAAAGCGTCATCGCTCTGGATCACTGGAGGGTGAGGGGAAGGAACGGATCGCACATACACCGCCTGACAGTCCATGACGTTGAGGCCGTTCAGGCTGACGTCCCCCTGCCAACTCGACACAGGTCGCTGGAGATCAAGGGCATCGCAGGCCAGCAGCAGAGGCTTCCCTCCCCGCCGAGCCACCTCTCTCCCAACGGCCCTAACCTGCGGATCACGCAAAGATCCGAAAATTCCTACTGTTTCCATGCCCGTCAAGCCGCTTCAGGGGTAGGATCGGCTTAACCATAGAGACTCGATAGGTTCCCATGGATCCCTCCGGCCAGTCGTTCATTGACTACGCCTTGCCGGAGCTGGCTCCCACCGACACCATGATGTCGACCAAGGCGTTTGGCGAGGAGTCTGGCGCGGGCTTGGCCGGCGTGGGCGATTCAATGACCGAAACGGGTGGACTGAATTGGGACAAGCGTGTCGACGAAGCCTGTGTGATGACAACCTGGGCCGTTGGAGAGGAGAGTGGAGATGGATGGATTCAGTCTTACCCCCCTGAGGATGTTGGAGACGGGTCCGATGTCTCCACGACCATCACCATTGATGTCATCACCGGTCTGGAGCCTCAGGTTGGTTGGTGTTGGGCTCCGGAACAGGTGCCAGATCCACCCAAGGGTGAACTGATTCCACCCAGCGGTGAAGAGTTCGTCCTCCCCGTGCCTCCCATCGGAGATGGGGACCACATGGTTGAGGTCTCCCCTCCCGTTGTCTCCGACACAGACACCCACGATGGGGCGGTCATCCCACGTTGTCCGCTTGAGGATCTCGTCGTCACCACCATGGCCGTTGGCGAGGAATCAGGCTCCTTCCCACCCGAGCTGCCGATTGGCGACGCTGACGATCCCAATCAAGCGGAGCCGTTCATTGAGCCGGTCAATTCTCTGGAGCCAACGAACACCAAGGACAGCTCCAGTCTTCCAGTGGACCCTGAGCCATCGGACACTGGGGATGGCTCCACCCCAGGTTCAGAGGTCGCTCAGGCCGACCCCGCAGGCGTTCCTCCAGGCACTGGGGTGGCAGCGGTCATGCCCTTGCCCGTTGAGCCCGTTCAGTGGATTCCTCCAGACAAGATTGACCCCATCGTTTGCTGGTTTGGCCCCCCGGAGACGGCCAACCCTGATCCCCCCCAATCCGTGGAGACTGGTCAGCAAGAGGACCGTGGAGAGTCGGGCGATGGCTCCCTTCCGGGTGTGTTTGATCCCCCTATTGACACCGGTGAAGAGAGCCCCATAACCGAGGCCCTTGGGCCGGAAGATCCCGCCACCGAACGTCGACGGTTCCCACCCGCCGATGGTGGGTCTGATCCGGTGGATCCCGGGTTCGTCCCTCCACCAGATGAGCCTCAAAACACGGCTACTGTTGATCCCCCAGCAGAAGAAGGGGCGGCCAACACGCCATCTGAAAACCCAGAGCAGCAATCTGGGCCTGAAGAGTTGGGGGCGAATCTGACACTCACGGAGATTGTCGTCCCTGCCATCGCCACAGCAGGGGATCGATTCGATGTCTCTTGGACGTACATCAACAGCGGGACCACTTCCGCCAGTCCACACTCTTCCTACTGTTCGGTGACTTTCTCGAGAAATGAGATCTATGGAGATGAGGACGATATTTTAGCTTCGGTTCTCTACGGCGATAGCTCCTATGAGGATCTATTACCACAGGCATCGAAGTCTTTCTCCCAATCGATTTATTTTTCGGAGTTTCAACTTGGAGATGGTTTCCTGTTTTTCGAGCAGGACGGTTATAACTTCTTAGATGAAACTAATGAGTCTGATAATATCATGATGCAAGCCATCACGGTCGTGCAACCGAATTTGTCAATTTCTGCCATCGCCGCGCCAGTGCAAGCCGTTGCCGGTCAGTCGATCAGTGTTTCATGGACAGTGACCAACCAGGGGGAACAACCCCTCACGAGTCCTTATCGCAGCGACGGCATATTCTTTTCAGCTAATGATGTCTACGGTGATGGCGATGATGTTCTTATACATAGCAGCTTTGGCTTACCATGGCCGAATCCAGTGCCCTTGCAACCCCAGGAATCCATCACCTTCAATCAGGAACTCAATTTGAGCTATTCGGCCGGCGGCCAGGGTTATTTGTTCTTTGTTGTCGATTCCTCTAATTATCTCCTGGAAACAATTGAATCTGATAATCTTATGTCACAAGAGATATCGATCCTTCAGCCGAATTTGGCCATATCTGACATTTCTGCACCCGATCAGGCAGTATCTGGCAATGAAATTGAAGTCTCTTGGTCGGCCGTCAACCAAAGTGATATTCCCTTGATTACCCCCTACTTTTACGACAAGGTTGTTTTCTCCAAGAACAATATTTTTGGCGATGAAGACGATATTTATATGAAGGGAAGTTATTCCAGTCATTACAATTCTTTGCAGCCCCTTGATCGCGATTCTCTCTCTACGAAAATAGCTTTGCCACAGGGTTATGTCGGTGAAGGATATTTGCTATTTAAACTGGATTCGGGTAACCTCATCGCCGAATCAGATGAAACGGACAACATTTTTGTCCAACCCATTAATATTTTGCCACGCAATTTGTCGATCGTAGATCTGGCTGTGCCCTCCACCGTCTCTGCAGGTTCATTCACCCAACTCACGATAAACGTCAGGAATGATGGAGATCAGTTTGTCAACAGGTTCTCTCCAAGTAAAATTGTGTTTTCCGCAAATCAAATCTTCGGTGATGACGACGATCAATATGTTTTGGAAGCTGCCTTCCACAACTTCACGCGCGCAAGTTGGTTGAACAGTTCTTCCGTTGAACTGGCGCCAGGTCAGGAATCGACTTTTGATGTTGATATTTACATTCCTCCCCATTTGGAGGGTACGGGGTATCTTTTCGTCGATTGTGATTCTGGCGCGTTTGCGTCTGCCGCCCTTGATGTTCTGCCCTATGAAAACGGGTACGCTCATTACCGCGACATCCATTATTTTGATATTCCTCTACTTTCGATCCGTCGGGATTCGCGAGAAGATGTAGCTGTACAAAAGTCTTCTGACTTTGCAACTAATAGAGGGGTGGCTGCTGTTTCCTATAATGTTACCAGCGCTGCAAGCATGAGTTTTGCAACTCTGCACGAATTTTTACCTCTTGATATTCCAACAAATTCCCTTGAGGTGTCCTCTGTTCTGCCCAGCGCTCCATCCACTTCCAGCGTTGTGGTCCCCGAGCCGTTAGCGCTCAGCGTTTCAGCGGCATCGCCAGCACCAAGTCAGTCCTCAGATCTTCCCCAGAGCTGGTCCCCCTTCGATAACAGCCCAGGCGAGACCACGGATTCCCAGCCGGAACTTCCCTTGACCAATCCTTCGCGTCAATCTCCATCCGGCGAACCCAGTGAAACCACGGAGCTATCGCCAAACGCAGAGGCCAAGCCAGTCAGTTCCACCACCACAAACCCATTGCTTCCCCTCTTTGAAGAGAGTGGCATCGCACCCCAACGACAGCCATCCCTCCCATCGGATAGCCCGTTTGCCCGAGATCCCCTTTCCGGGCTCAAAGTTGGAGAGCTGGTGAGAGCTGTTTAGGCCAACTGTCAGCACACCACTCTCGGCCGCACCAAGGAGCGCCTCCACGGGCGCCTTCTGAATCTGTCCATGCCAGCCTTCCGAGGCTGCGGGCAACACCTGAGGGCATGTGCTTCCAGGCATTCACGCCAACCTGGCAAGATTGATTGCGGCAACTGGAGGATCGCAGTTGATGGTCATGCAGAGCCTGCTGCTGGATCTTGTCACGATCTTTGGGTTGTCCGTCCTGGCGGCGGTGCTGTGCCATCGCTTTCGCCTCCCTTCCGCCATCGGGTTGTTGCTCGCTGGGATGGTCGCGGGCCCCCACGCGCTGCGGCTGGTGCGCAATGTCCATGAAATCGAGGTGCTGGCCGAGATCGGTGTGGTGCTGCTGCTGTTTGTGATCGGGCTGGAGATTTCGATCGCCGATCTTGACCGTCTCAAGCGATTCTTTGCCATTGGCGGAAGTGTGCAGTTTTTTGTCACCGCCATCGTGATCGCCCTGCTGCTGCCAGCCACGGGCTTGTTGCCCCAGCAAAGTCTCTATCTCGGCTTCGTCGTGGCCCTCTCCAGCACGGCGATCGTGTTGCGCGCCCTCCAGGAGCGGGGCGAGTTGGAGACCCCCCATGGGCGCTCCATTCTCTCGATCTTGATCTATCAGGATGTCGGCGTGGTCCCAGTGATGTTGACGGCACCCTTGCTTGCCAGGCTGCTCGGGGGGACCGCCTTGTCGGGGGCCATGGATGGACTTGAGGCCCTGGGGGTCCTGCTGCTGAAGGTGTCGTTGGTGGCTGTCTTCGGTTACAGCGCCTATCGCTGGATCGTGCCTTGGGTGTTGGAGCGCATCACCCACACCCGCAGCTCTGAGGCATTCCTGCTGGGGGTGTTCATGCTTTGCGTGGGTATTGCCGTCTTCACCCAGTCGCTTGGCCTGTCCTTGGCCCTTGGCGCCTTTTTGGCGGGGTTCATCCTTTCGGAATCCGACTACTCCCATCAGGCCGTGGTGGTGATGCTTCCCTTTCGCGACGTGTTGATGAGCCTCTTTTTCATCTCCATCGGCATGCTTTTGGATGGGTCCCACCTACTGCGGCACTTGGGCCCCCTGTTGTTGCTCACGGCCGCCGTGCTTGTCATTAAACCGCTTGTGGCGGCTCTCGCTTCGTTGGTGGTGGGGTTGCCCCTGCGCCAGGCCGTGCTCTCCGGCATGGCCCTGGGCCAGGTGGGTGAGTTTTCCCTCGTGGCCACCAAGGCTGGGGTCAGCGCGGGGCTGTTGTCGGAGCCGGTCTTCCAGAGCTTGCTTGTGGTGGCGGTGCTGACCATGCTCGCCACCCCGCTGATGATCCTGGTGGCGCCTCGCTTGGCCGAGCGGTTGGCCCACACCCCTTTGGGGCGTTGGACGGAGGCCAAGGCAACGGCGGAGTCCAGCGAACGCGAGTTCCAGCCCCCCCCCAGCGTGCTGATTGTGGGCTTTGGCGTGACCGGTCGTAATTTGGCCAACAGTTGCCGCCGCTGCGATGTGCCTTACGCGGTCATTGAATTAAACGCGGCTCTGGTGAAACAGGCCCGCGCCGATGGCCTGCCGATTCATTATGGCGATGCCAGCCAACCGGGCATCCTCGCCTTGGTGCGCGCCCATCAGGCACGGGCGATTGTCGTTGTCATTGACGACCCCGCGGCGGCCCGTCGCATCGTGGAACTTGCCCGCAGGCAGGCGCCAGAGTCTTACATCCTTGTCCGCAGCCGCTATCTCAGGGAGGTGGAGCCGCTCAGCCAGCTGGGGGCCGATGAGGTGATCGCAGATGAGCTGGAGGTGTCGATCGAGGTGTTTTCCCGCGTGCTGGCGCGCATGCTCGTGCCCCGAGAGCGGATCAAGCAGCTGATCGGCGATGTGCGAGGGGAGTGGCGCAGGATGGCCCGAAACCTGGCTCCAGAGGCCACCCGCGTGCACGACCTGCGGCGGCTCTTGCCGGATCTGGCCACCCGCAGCCTGCCGTTGGCCCCCGCCAGCCCCGGCGTTGGGCGCACCATTTACCTAAGACGCGTGCGGGCGGACCATGGCGTGATGGTGCTTGCGGTGCAGCGTGATGGATAAACCCTCGCCATTCCCGGCGCCGACCTGCTCCTGCAGGCGGGGGAGGTGTTGTTCGTGAGTGCTCCCACGGACTGGGAGCCGCC
>JBKCVY010000028.1:0-2699 GCA_046317475.1 Cyanobacteriota bacterium
CACATCGACCGCTGGTGGAATCCGGCGGTGGAAAACCAGGCGACGGACCGGGCCTATCGGATCGGCCAGATCAACCGCGTGATGGTGCACAAATTCATCAGCAGCGGCACCGTGGAAGAGCGCATCGATCGCATGATCCACGAGAAATCGCGCCTGGCGGCGGACATCGTTGGCAGCGGTGAGGATTGGCTGGGCGGGCTGGATGTGCGCCAGCTCCGGGACCTGGTGGCCCTGGAGGAAAGCTGACGGGCAGTAAGCCCTAATCAGATGGGGCTAGCGGGCACAAAAACGCACGAGCATCGAGGCGCCATCCTTTGGCGGCGGCAATTCGGCCGGATCAAAGGGGGCCACATCCGCCTTGGGGGCCATGGCGCGCATGGGCACGGGTGCCCGGTCATCCTCCACCTGCACCTCCAGGGGCTGGAGCCGGGACAGGCCGAGGGCGGCCGCCACATCCGAGGCCCTCTCCCAAGCCTGCCGATAGGCGGCCGCCAGCAGGGCGCGGCGCCCGTCCGCGGAGCGAGCGGGATCGGCTTCGCCACTGACGGGCGCCAACCGCACCCCGGGAAGGGAACCCACCTGGCGGACCAAGGCCTGCAGGTTGGTGGGCGCCAGCAGCCCGCTCACCTGCAGGGAAGCCTGGAAGGAAGGGGGTTGGCCGCCCTCGGCCGGTCGGCCCCAGGTGGAGGGAGAGGTGGCCTGAAACTCCTTCACACCCAGGCCTTGCAAGGCGGCGCGCACACTGGCGAGACGCTCCTGCAGCAGGGCTAGGGCACGGGCGCTGGTGCGCTGCTCCGCCTCCAAGGACAGGGAAAAGCGCAACCGCGCGATGGCCCGCTCCTGTTCAGCGCTGCCGCGCGCCTCCAGCAGGGTGCCCTCACAGCGCAGTTGCACCTCCGCCCGGGCGGGAGAGAGGGGGCAGCAAGCGAGGGACAGGAGGACGAGGAAGGAAACAATGGGAACGGGCGTTTTGGCCGAAGCCATGGGGTATCTGCGCAACCCTGAACCAACAACCTAGGGCCAGGTCAAGCTCTAGCCGGCCCAAGGCCGGGTTTTGACGCACCCCTGGCGCAATCTTCCTGGAGCGCCTGCCGCATCCAGCCTGAAACGGGGTTGAAGAGGTTGCCTTATCCGTGCATTATGGATGTCACAAGTAGAACAAGCGGTTGCACGTCGGCCAGCCTAGCCGGCGACAGCCCTGCGGTCTTCACCGCGGAACACAGCAAAGAAGACGCAGATTAGATGCGGGCAAGGCTCTTCGCAATCAGACCCGGTGGAAACAAGCAAAGTCCAGGGCGATGGCCTCTTGCCAGGCTTAGGGGAGAAAAAACACAATCGTATTGGCTTTGATGAGCGGATCCATGGTGTGGAGAGCGGGAGTCCGCTGGATGGCTCTTTTCCTTGCGGTTTTGCTATCGCTGGCCCCCTGGATGGCCGAGGCCAGGAGCCACGAGCTCGATCCATCAATGGTGGTCCTGGCCAAGCGAACTCGCCTCTCGCTGGCTGAGCGTATCGAGCCTCCCGCCGCGCGCCTCCCCTTTGCGTGCTTGCAGGGCCGCACGGAAACCGCGCCCATGCGGGAGATCATCCTTCGGCAGCAGGCCGAGGCGATAGGGGCGTTGGTCGCTTCCGCCAACACCCAAGCGGAGAGGAAGCGCGTGCGCCGGCTGCTGGATGCCCTGCGTCGAGAAGGCTACTCCTCTGATGCCGACGCGCGCTTGGCGGAGAGCGCCCCTGGTGGGGCGACCGGTTTGCGCTTGGCAGGGAGCCTCGGCGAGCTGCCAACCGCGCTCGACAGCCGCTTGGCCACCTGTGGGACTGGCTCCACACACCTTCTGAGCGGGCGGACACTCCAATCCCTTGGCTCCCTAGCCCGCACCGATTACGAACGGCTTGTGGCCCTGGAGCCCACGGATCCCTGGCACCCGCTGGTGCTCGCCTGGCTCTCGGGCGTGGAGGGGGAGCCGATGCTGCGCCGTGCCCTGGCCGTCGCCACGGCCCGGGGCGGCGATGGGGCCGAGCGCGTGCGACTCTTCAGCCTGCAGCAGTTGGCGTGGCTGCGCCGCCAGCAGGGGCGGGGCGCGGAGGCGGAGCGGGCCGCGCGCGACGCCATGGCCCTGGCGGAAGAACGCTTGCGGAGAAGCGGCCGCGGCCTTGACCAGCCAGGGGTTGACCGGGCACTGCTTGACGCCGCCCAAACCGGCAGCGTTCTGGCCCGCACGTTGGAGGCCCGCGGTCATCGCGAGGCCGCCATCGCCACCTTGCGGGAAGTGGTGTCCCGTCAGCGCCGGGTCACCACCTCGAAGCCGGGGGCGGCCGCCCCACGGCTCCAGCTGGTCGAGAGCCTCCAATCGCTGGCACAGTTGTCCCAAGGTCCAGACCCAGTCAGCCAGAGACGGGCCAAGGCGTACATGACCATGGCGGTGGCAGAGCACCAGTCGCTCCTGCGCCTCACCCCCACCACGCCAATGGTCAGCTTGGCCGCCTGGAAAGGCATGGTGCTTGCCGCTGCGGCCTGGGCCGCTGGCCTCACGTTGGTGCTGGGCTGGCTCTTGCTGCTCCGCTACCGCCAGCGGATTGCCCAGCTGATGCTGCGAACGGCCGAACGCCAAGCACCTCCCCCCTCAGCACCGAGGGCAATGGGGGAGGCGATGACCTTCACCTTGCCCGCGGAGGAGCCCGCGGTGGCCAGTGTGAAC
>JBKCVY010000029.1:0-3615 GCA_046317475.1 Cyanobacteriota bacterium
GGGCTGGTGTGGTCCCCGGGGGGGGGGTGGTTGCGCTGGGGGGCCAGGGCGGGCGTTCCCACCAAGCGAAAGGGGTCGGTTTAAACCGGCTGGAGCGCACGCTGGCCGCCATAGAGGGGAAAACGCTCGCACAGGGCTCGCACCCGCTCCCGACACTGCAATTCCACCGTGGTGTCGTCCCGCCGCAGGAGCCGGAGGGCGATCACATCGGCCACCTCCCCAAAGGCCTCCTCATCAAAGCCGCGGGTGGTGAGGGCGGCGGTGCCCAGCCGGAGACCACTCGTGACAAAGGGCGATTCGGGATCGAAGGGCACGGTGTTTTTATTGGCGGTGATGTTGACCTCGCTGAGCAGGGCATCGGCGACCTTCCCCGTCAGGCCAATCGAGCGCAGATCCAGCAGGACGATGTGGTTATCCGTGCCTCCACTCACCACCGCGATGTCCAGCTCTTGAAGCCGGGCCGCCAGCACCTGGGCATTGCGTACCACTTGCCGGCTGTAGGCCCGGAAACTGGGCTGCAGGGCCTCGCCAAAGGCCACCGCCTTGGCGGCGATGACATGCTCCAGGGGACCGCCCTGCACCCCGGGGAATACAGCCTTGTCAAATTGCTTGCCGAATTCAGCGTCGTTGCAAAGGATCATCCCGCCCCGCGGACCGCGCAGCGTCTTGTGGGTGGTGGTGGTGACCACGTGGCAGTGGGGCACGGGATTGGGGTGCTCCCCAGCCGCCACAAGGCCAGCGATGTGGGCCATGTCGGCGAGCAGATAGGCACCCACCTCATCGGCGATGGCACGAAAACCAGCGAAGTCGATGCGCCTGGGATAGGCGGAGTAGCCACAAATCAGTAATTTGGGGCGATGCTCCAATGCCAGCTGGCGCACGTGCTCCAGATCCAATTGCTGGGTGGTGGCGTCCACCCCGTAATGGACCGCCTTGAACCACTTGCCGGAGACATTGACAGGCGAGCCGTGGGTGAGGTGGCCACCGTGGGACAGATCCATGCCCAAGATCGTGTCGCCCGGCTGCAACAGAGCGAGAAACACGGCGAAGTTGGCCTGGGCGCCGCTGTGGGGCTGCACATTGACCCAGGCGGCGTCGTAGAGCCGCTTGGCCCGCTCGATCGCCAGCTCCTCAATGCTGTCGACAAACTCGCATCCGCCGTAGTAGCGCCGGTGGGGAAGGCCTTCCGCGTACTTGTTGGTGAGCACCGAACCCTGGGCCTCCATGACGGCCCGCGAGGCAAAGTTTTCACTGGCGATCAGCTCGAGATGGCTTTGCTGTCGCCCCAACTCCTTGCCGATGAGGGCAGCGATCGCGGGATCCTCACTGGACAGGGGCGCGTCGATCGGGGAGGTCATGGAGGCGCTTCACGTGCCCCGATCGTAGGGAACTGGGGAACGGTCCGCCCGTATTCCGGCGGGCTCCTCACAAAAAAAGTCGCCCATTGCTGGACGGCTTTGCCAACGCGCCTGGAGAGATTCGAACTCCCGACCCTCTGATCCGTAGTCAGATGCTCTAATCCGCTGAGCTACAAGCGCCAACCGTCTCAGTCTCCCCAGAGAGGGGGGCCATCCGTCAAGCTCCCCTTTTCCTTTCCTCCCTCCACCCCCGCCTTTCCCACCATGCCCATTCGCTGGTACGGCCCCGCCGATCCCAACGACCCCACCTACCGCCACTTCGCGCGGGTGGTGAACCTCACCCTCCACGCCGCCCTGTTCGCCTCCATCAACAGCGGGCTGTGGTTCCTGCAGGAGCTGCGCCATCCCTGGACCCACCTGGGCTGGCTCACCCTGGGATGGGCCTGCCTTCTGCTGATCCATGGCACCGTGGTGGTGGCCCTGCGGCCCCAGCCCGACCCCCCGCCCAGCCCATGACCCTCTCCGCCCGGGATCTCGAAGACCTCACCCGCTCGCTCGGCGACCGGCTCTACCTGGAGGTGGCCCAATGGCACCTGTACCTGGGGGATGCCGGCCTGGCGGCCCCGTTGGCGGAGGAGTGCGCCGGCCGATTGGATCAGGGGGCCGCCGTCTGCGCCCGCCAGGCCCTTGAGGCCGTGCAGGTTCCCATTGGGGGTGGCGCCACCCGCCTGCCCCTGGCCCGGCTGATCCCCGCGGGCCAGTTGCGCGACCTGGAGGAGCTGCTTGATCCCTACTGCTGAAGGCCACCCCCCTCCCCGCCCTGCCGTCCCCCGTCGACCGATAGGGTGACTCCACCTGGAGATCCGACGTGCTGATCATCGAGGTCACCAACGCCAAGGAAGTGGTGCGCAAGCGCATCGGCCCCCTGGGCAGCCGTCTGATCGGCAAGGTGGTGGACGCGGAGGCCCAGGTGGAGAAAGCCCTGATCAATGAGCTGGAGGCCGCCTTCAAAACCATTGGGATTGAGGCCCGCATCCTTTCGATTGACGGGCCCCAAATGATTGGGCGGTCCCGGCTGGAAATTCCCCTGCAGGTGCGGGAAGAACGGGACGTGCGGCGCCCCAGCTAGCCCCGAGGCTCCCGCTCCCTCCGCAGGCGAAGCACGCGCAACACCTCCCTCACCTCCTCCACTCCGGCCCAGGATCCCAGCACCCCGTAGAGGCCCACCGCCAGGGCGGCGCAGATGCCGTTCTGCAGCAACAGGCCCAGCAGCCCCGCCGGCCAGGCCACCCGCTCGGCCAGCAGCCACGCCATTCCTCCCGCCGCCACGGAAGCCAGCAGCAGCCGCAGGCTGTCCCCCCCCCAGGCGCGGAGGGGAAGCCCCCCCAGGCGCCGATGGAGCACCAGCAACAACCCCAGGCTGGTGAGGATGTTCACCAGCGCCGTGGCGAGCACCAGCCCGGGGGCGCCGAAGAAGAATTGGGGCAACAGCAGGCCCCCCGGGGTGGGTCCACCCACGAGCAGCCAATCAAACAGGGCGTTCAGTCCGATGCCCCCCACCGACCACCGGAAGGGGGTGTTGGCGTCGCCGAGGGCGTAGAACACCCGCACCAGCACATCGCGCGCCAGGTAGGCCGGCATCCCCACCCCATAGGCGGCGAGCAGGGAGGCCACCAGTGTGGCGGCGCGATGGTCAAAGGCCCCTCGCTCGTACACCAGGGCCACGATGGGTCCGGCCAGGCCCATCATCAAGGCGGCTAAGGGCAGCATGCTGGCGTTGGCGAGCATCAGTCCCTGGCGAATGCGGGCAATGAGCTGGGGGCGGTCCTCCGGAGCCGTGAGCCGCGCGTAGACGGGCAGCAGGGGCACCAGGAGGGCGTTGGACAGCAATCCCAGGGGGGTTTGGACCAGAAGGCCCGCGTAGCCCAGGCCCGCCGCGGCGCCACTGATGCCGGAAGCGAAGAACAGATCCACGAACACGTTGATCTGCAACATGCCTGAGGACAGCGTCGCCGGGCCCATCACCTTGAGCACCTCCCGCACGCCGGGATGGCGCCAATCCCAAACCAAGCGAAACTGATGCAGCCCCTGCTTGGCCAGGGCCGGCAATTGAATCAACCACTGCAGCACCGCCCCGAGGGTGGTGGTGCCCGCCAGCACGATCCCTCCCACCACGGCCGCCGAGGGCAGGGTGATCGCCGCGCCCAGCTGCCACCACAGCAGACCGATGCCCGCGATCACGGCCACGCTGGAGAGC